>DCDU01000140.1 GCA_002316585.1 Firmicutes bacterium UBA1047
AGGTGTGTCCCCCTTCCTTATTAAATCGCTCTTTCCCATTTTTCCAACAATGATGTCATCGGTGATAATTCCGTCATCCCGCTCGATGAATATTTTGATATTGTATTTTTTTTCGATTTCAGAAATAATGTCCATGCAGCTGTTGATTATTTTATTGTATAATAAACTGCCAACATTTAAAATTACCGTTTCTGAAGATGTATTAAATTTTATGTTCTTAATTATGCCCTCTATTTTAATGAATATATACATTTTCGATATGCTTCTGCCGCTGCCTCTGCAATGTCTGCATTCTTCGGTTATCAGATTAAAGAAATTTTCCTTGTTCTTTTTCCTTGTAATTTCCATTAAATTAAGCTTTGTCATTCCAATAATATTTGTCTTGGTCTTGTCATCCTTAAATAAAGACTTTGCTTTACTTATAATAAGATTAATGCTTTCTTCCTTTTTTACATCTATGAAATCGATTAAAATAATTCCGCTTAAATTTCTAAGCTTAACTTGTCTGGCAATTTCTTCAACAGCCTCTAAGTTAATTTTAAGGGCTGTATCCTCCATATTTCGGCTGCCGACATATTTTCCGCTGTTAACATCAATTACCGTCAAGGCTTCAGTTACATCAATTATTATTGAGCCTCCGTTTTTAAGTTCTATTTTTCTGTCAAACAGCATTTTAATTTGATTTTCAACACTAAAATTTTCAAAAATCCTTTGAGACTCTATAATTTTTATATTCTTTAAATCATGTCCGCTCAGGTCTGCAATCATATCGTTAATTTTATCTTTTGTTATTTTATCCTCAACATACAGCTCGTCAACGGTCGATTCGATATAGTCCATAAAAAACCTTTCAATAAATGAATTGTTTTTATAAAGTAGCTTCGGAGCATATGAATATTTGTATTCCTGCTCAATCTGCATATATACCGCGGAAAGCATTTTATATTCCTTTTCTATTGTCTCACGGGAGCTGCCCTTTGCAAATGTCCTGATTATCATTCCGTTTCCGTTTTTCATGATGCTTTTGCCTGCATCTTCAAGTCTTTTGCGCTCATTTATGTTTTTTATTCTTTTAGAAAGATTGACATCATTTGTATTCGGAATAAATGCAATATATTTCCCTGTCAGTGAAATATCGGTTGTGACAGATACATTCTTTTCTCCTATGGGCTCCCTCACAACTTGCACCAACAGCTCATCACCCATTTTAAGTACCTTGCTGATACTAATAACATCCTTTTTCTTAATCTTTTTTTCTTTTAAAAACTTATCGGAAAGCAGGTCATCCAAAAACAAATATGCATTCTTATCAAGACCGATGTCTATAAAGGCCGCTTCCATACCGGGAAGAATATTCATAACCCTTCCCTTATAGATATTGCCCAAGATACTCTTATTATTATTTAATTCATAAAGATAATCAATAAGCTTACCATCCTGTAAAATTGCCGCCTGATTAAAGAATACCGAATTGCTTATCAAAACCTGCTTCATAAAAACCTCCGTTACCGATAGCAGAACAGTTGCGAAATCATCATTCCATGTTGCTCTCCCGTCGTTTCTACAATATTGTCTTCATTTCCTTGTCTAATGCATCTATTTTCATAATTGTGTAATAATCTATCGCAAATCCTTTTTCGATTATAAGCTTAATCAACTCCTCAACCTTCATGCTTCCCGTTTCCTGAGTTTTAAAAACAGCCATAACCTTAACTTTATTATCTTTAGACTTTTCAGCTTTTAGGAAATGAATCATTTCCTTAGTGTTTATTTCTTTTGTTACCAGTTTATTCTTTTTGTTTTTCTTCTGTCTGTTATATATTACTCCTTCGGTAAGCATTTCATTAAAATATTCATTAAGTTCATCCTCATCAATGGTTGATTCAATATTTATTAAATATTCGGCATATTCGCTTCTTTTCATAAGGGATTCTGAATTTATCGAATAATCTGCTCTGATTATATGCATTTCATTTGGCATAACAGAGTTCATCTTCTTTACAAACAACTCTAAATCCACATTTTCATTCAGCTCTAATTCAAAATATTCGCCTATGCTTTCAGTTCCCAATGACAGTGGAAATCCAAAGGAGGTTTTCATATGAGGATTAAACCCTTCAGAATATTTGGCATTTATTCCTGCTCTTTTCACCGCTCTTTGAATAAATCTCAAAACATCCAAATGAGAAATATATTTTAAATAACCTGTCTTATTGTATTTACATATTATTTTGCACATGAGGGCAGGCACCTCCTATTAAATTGTGATTGACACCGCAGTTGGTGCATCCTAATCTGCAGTCAGGAGTAGTTGTAAAGCTTAATGCTTTCTCATATTCACTTATTAAATATTCCTTCTTAACTCCTATGTCAATAAAATCCCAAGGCAGAACTTCGGTTAATTCTCTTTGTCTTAATGCAAAAAAGTCAGGGTCTGTGTTTGTTTCTTCAAATGCATTCATCCATTTGTTAAAATCAAACTTATCATACCATCCGTCAAAACGGCATCCGGTCTCCCATGCTTTAATCAAAGCTTTGGATAATCTTCTGTCTCCTCTTGCAAATACAGCTTCCAAATAGCTAAGCTTAGGCTCATGATAGCTGAAGGAAACCTTTTTATCCTTGATTTCTTTCTGCAGTGTCTTTGCCTTGTCATAAAATTCATCCATGGTATTTTGTGCAACCCATTGGAAAGGTGTAAAAGGTTTCGGCACAAAACATGACGCGCTTGCATTTATTTTTAAATTACCTTTTATATCTTCCTTCGGTCGTTGGAAAAATTTATCCTTAACCTTGTAAGCCAACTCCTTAATTCCCATTACATCTTCCATTATTTCTCCCGGAAGACCTATCATGAAATATAATTTAACCGTAGACCAGCCTAAATTAAATGCGGTTTCCACAGGACCAAGTATTTGTTCTTCAGTCAGATTCTTGTTTATTACATCCCTCATTCTCTGCGTCCCTGCCTCCGGTGCAAATGTAAGCCCGGATTTACGAACCTCCTGCAATCTTTCAATAATGTCAAAGGTCATTGAATCAAGTCTGAGAGACGGAAGAGAAATGCTTATTTTTTGATTTTCATACATGTCTAAAAGCTTAAGAGTTAAATCCGGAAGGCATGAATAATCTCCCGAGCTCAGTGAGGTTAATGATATTTCATCATGACCTGTTGAAGATACAAGACTTTCAGCTTGCTTTACCAATGTGTCCGTTTCCTTTTCCCTTACAGGCCTATAAACCATTCCTGCCTGGCAAAAGCGGCAGCCTCTTGTACATCCTCTGAATAATTCTAAAACCACCCTGTCATGTACCACATCAATATACGGTAAAATACTTTTTTCGGGATAATATACCTTATCTAAGTCCTTTATAATTCTTTTTTTGATTATTTCTTTGGCATTTTCATTCAATACTTTTCTTTCTTTGATGATGCCGTCATCCTTATATACTTCTTCATAAAACCGGGGGACATAAATACCCTCAAGCCTTGCTGCCCTTTCAAGAAATTTAAGCTTGTCAAAACCGTTTTTCTTCTCTTCATTATATAAATTTAAAAGCTCAGGCAAAAGCTCTTCTGCTTCACCTACGGTAAACAAATCAATCACTTCATACAAAGGCTCCGGGTTATATACACATGGACCTCCTGCAATCACAAGGGGAATATCATTTCCTCTGTCCTTGGATTTAATCGGTATACCGCCTAAATTCAGCATATTTAAAACATTGGTGTAGCTCATTTCATACTGGAGAGTGAAACCGACAAAATCAAAGGATGTTAATTCATCCTTGCTTTCAAGCCCATACAAAAGTATATTGTTTTTGCGCATAAGCTCTTCCATGTCCGTCCATGGTGCAAATACCCTTTCACACCATACATTTTCCATGCTGTTCATTAAGTGGTACAAAATATGCAGTCCGGTATGAGACATCCCAACCTCATAAACATCCGGAAATGCAAATGCAAATCTTATATCAATGTCTTTGTTTTTTACAACGGAGTTAAGCTCGCACCCCACATATCTTGCAGGCTTTTCAACACTGAGAAGCTCTCTGTCAAGTTTTTTTACATCTATCATATCATTTCCTTTCTTTTTCTATAAGCAATTGAAGCTCTGTTAAATATTCCTCGGTCCTGCTTGTTTCATGTACATCTATTTTGTATAATTCAATAGGATCTGCCATTATCCTGTAGTTGTATTTTTTTGCATACTCCAACATTTGAGGCAGAAATTCCTTTGTTTTATCGTAATAACCTCTATAGGACAAAGTTAAGTATGTTCCTTTCGGAAGCACCTTGTCGTAATTCTTGTCGTTTATGTCCAATATGAAAAATACGGATGTATATGCATTGAAATTTCCATCTTGTACCTTGGAAAGATCCATTGTTATTCCCACATAATTGTTGCCTAAAAGATACAATTTATCCTCATGCTTCTTGTGAAGCTTCTTTATGAGAAAATCCGCTTCCTCATCTCTGCTGAAGGTATCATTAAGCACTATGACCTTTCTTTCCATCAGCTCCTTTTCCGCAATAACTTCAATATTCTTTTCCGAAGCATCTTCCTTCAGGGATTTCATCCTTGAAAGAATTGTATTCTTTTGCATTTTAAGCTGTTCCATTTTTTTATTTATTATTGATATTTCTTCATCTAAAATGTCCAAGGTATTTTCAATTGTTTTGTTTTCCATATAATCCTTAATTACTTCCATGGGCATGTTTAAATTTCTTAAATCCTTAATTATATTAAGCTTCCAAATATCCTGTATGCTGTACAGCCTGTATCCGTTTTTATCCCTTTCAGGCTTCAATAATCCGATTTCTTCATAATATCGTAAAGAATCTTTTCCAATATTGTACAAATTGGAAATTTCATTTATCTTATAGTAGTTTTTCATTGTTATCCCTTCAATAATCCTTAAATTCTAAAATATTTTAACACAATCAACTATGATTGACAACTTATAACTTGGATTTTATTATATTTATATTGAAATAATCTTTTATGTAATATAAGATTATCATAGCATAAAACCGGAGGTTAAAATGAATTACGAAGAAGCAATTGAATTTATTCATTCCACATATAAATTCGGCTCAAGACTTGGGCTTAAAAATATAACTAAGCTGATGGAGCTATTGGGAAACCCTCAAGACAGCTATAAAATCATACATGTTGCAGGAACAAACGGCAAGGGCTCTACCTGCAGTTTAATTAATGAAGTGCTGATGGAATCAGGCTACAAAACCGGTTTGTTCATTAGCCCCTACTTAGAAGAATTTACCGAAAGAATTCAAATAAACAAACAGCATATCGATAAGGATTCTTTAGCAAGGATAGCAGCATTGGTAAAAAGTAAAATTGAAATTATGATTTCCGAAGGATATGAGCATCCCACTGAATTTGAGGTTGTAACAGCAATAGGCTTTAAATATTTTCAGGAACAGAGTATAGATTTTTTAGTTCTTGAAGTGGGATTAGGAGGAAGATTCGACGCGACTAATGTAGTCAAGAAACCTTTGGTTTGTGTAATTTCTTCCATAAGCTATGACCACATGGATTACTTAGGAGACACACTGGAAAAAATTGCTTATGAGAAGGCAGGCATCATAAAGGAAGGCTCCCCTGTTGTTGTTTATCCGCAGGCAGACAGTATAAAAAATATTATAAAGGATGTGGCTGTACAAAAAAACGCCAAGGTATTTGAGGCGAATATACATAATATTAAAAAATTTAAATCCGATATTACCGGACAGTGGTTTGAATATTTGAAGGATGATGTGTTTTATCTGCCTGAACTTAAAATAAATTTATTGGGACAGCATCAGCTTTTAAATGCACTGACAGCTCTTTTGGCATTAGAAATAATGAAAACTGAAGGCTGTAACATAAGTTCGGAAAGTGTTATAAATGGTTTTTCAAGCTGCAGGTTTCCAGGCAGGTTTGAAATTATGAGCGAAAATCCCTTCATCATTATTGACGGAGGACACAATATTGACGGTATCAGTCATTTTACAAAAACAGTAAAAGAATATTTCAAAGATAAAAAAATAATTCTTTTCTTTGGTATTCTTAAGGATAAAAATCCGGA
>DCDU01000095.1:0-1950 GCA_002316585.1 Firmicutes bacterium UBA1047
CCTGCCGTTAAAATAACCGTATCTTTTGGCAAAGCTTTTGCAAATTCTGTATAGTAGTTTCTTGATTTAGCTCTTCCGTCGCAGCCTGCCATTACAAAGAATTTTTTGATAGCTCCTGCTTTAACCGCACCTACAACCTTGTCAGCTAATGCAAATACCTGTTCATGGGCAAATCCTCCGACAATTTCACCTGTTTCAATTTCTGTTGGCGCAGGGCATTTTTTAGCTAATTCTATAATTTCCGAGAAATCTTTTTCTGAACCTGTTGAGCCTGAAATATGCCTGCATCCCGGGAATCCTGCCGAACCTGTTGTAAACAATCTGTCCTTGTAGCTGTCCTTGGGAGGAACTATACAGTTCGTAGTCATTAAAATCGGTCCGTTAAATGATTCAAATTCCTCTTTTTGTTTCCACCAAGCGTTTCCGTAGTTACCTGCCAAATGACTATATTTTTTCAAATGTGGATAGTAGTGAGCCGGCAGCATTTCCGAGTGAGTATAAATATCTACTCCGGTTCCTTCAGTTTGCTTTAGCAGCTGCTCTAAGTCCCCTAAATCATGACCTGAAATTAAGATACCCGGGTTTTTGCCAACTCCTATATTAACCTTTGTGATTTCAGGATTTCCGTAAGTGCTTGTATTTGCTTTATCTAACAATGCCATTCCGCTTACGCCTGCTTTTCCTGTTTCTAATGTCAATGCAATCAATTCACTGACTTCTAAGCTGTCATCCAATAATTTAGCCAATGTGCTCTGCATAAATGAATTGACTTCCTTGTCGTCGTAACCTAAGACATTTGCATGCTTCATATAAGCCGCCAATCCTTTTAATCCGTAAGTAATAAGCTCTCTCAAGCTTCTTACATCTTCATCTTTAGTAGCTAATACTCCAACAGTCCTTGCTTTTTCTTCAAATTCTATATTTGTATCGGTATTCCATAAAGCTGCTTCTGATAATTTATCCTTGTCTGATAATTGATTTAATAAATCCGTCTTAACTTTTAATGTCATTCTAATTCTGTCATAAAACACATCATTGTCAAAGTTTGCATTTGTTATGGTTGTAAATAAGTTTAAAGTGATTAAATGATCAACGTCGGCTGAAACTTCTTTTCCTTCATTTCTTAATCTTGTAGTAATTTCCGATAATCCTTTTGATGTATAAATTAATAAATCCTGTAATCCTGCGGTATCCGACTGTTTTCCACAAACCCCTACCTTTGTGCAGCCTTTATTGCCTGCTGTTTCCTGACATTGATAGCAAAACATTAAGTGCTCCTGTGTACTCATTTGAATTCTTCCCCTTTCAACCTTCTATTTGATTTTGTATGACTCAATCATAATGCATTTTAAAAATCATTTCCGTAACATTTGTTACAAAGTTAAAATAAAGTAAATTTTTCAATATCTTATTATTTCTTATTCTCTTTCCAAATAATTTATACAAAACAAAACGTTTTGTTGACAATATTTTATAATTAATGTATTGTTTATTTAATTTAAATAAGCATCCGACAAAATAACCGGGAGGAATTATGGATTTTAAATTTGAAAAAAACAGAATATATTTAGAAAATGAAAAGGGTGAATGCATTGCTGAGGTAACTTTTCCCCAAATATCCCAAAATGAAGTTAACATAAATCATACTTATGTAGACCGTTCTTTAAGAGGTCAAGGAGTAGCAGACAAATTAGTCAAAGAATTGGCTGTTTTTTTAAGAAAAAATAATAAAAAGGCAATATCAACATGCGCCTATGCCGTGGACTGGTTTGAAAACCATCCTGAATTTAATGATGTGTGCAAATAAATACAAAAAATAAATAAAACCCTTTACATTCATAAAAATTTATGATAATGTATCTAAAACGATAAGTGCCGTGATAAGGAATAGTAGATATACAAGTTTTTTACAGAGAATGCATGGTGGTGGAAATGCATAAAAACCTATAT
>DCDU01000095.1:2116-2304 GCA_002316585.1 Firmicutes bacterium UBA1047
AGTAGTCTTATTCGGAAATGCCACCGTTACAGGGCAAAAGTATGATAGTACTTAATGAGGCTGATGCTGTGAAGTATCGGTGAAATGAGGTGGAACCACGTGAATTTACTCTCGTCCTCTAGGAAATCCTAGGACGGGAGTTTTTTATATGTTCGAGCGGCAGCGAAGAACAGATGGATGGTAGGTCA
>DCDU01000095.1:2452-5745 GCA_002316585.1 Firmicutes bacterium UBA1047
GCGAAGAACAGATGGATGGTAGGTCAAACGCAACGAGCACCAACATATACGAACCTAAAGGGAGTAAATAAATTTGTGTGCGGAGACTGCGATATTAAAATTAAAGGAGATAGAAAAATGAAAAAAAATGTATTTAAAACAATTAAATCAACAGTATTATTTATTTTAACGGCCTTAATGATTGTAGGATGTGCCAAGGAACCGCCAACACAGTCTGAAGCCCTTATTATGGGACTTGATGACACATTTGCGCCAATGGGTTTCAGAGATGAAAAAGGAAATCTGATTGGGTTTGATGTAGACCTTGCAAATGAAGTTGCAGAAAGAATCGGGATGACAATTGAATTTCAGCCTATAGACTGGACAATGAAGGAAACGGAATTAAATGCAGGCAATATAGATCTTATTTGGAACGGTTATACCATAACAGCCGCAAGACAGGAAATGGTGGCATTCACAAAACCCTATCTTGAAAACAGCCAAATAATCGTAACATTGGCAGGATCGGATATTGCTTCAAAGACTGACTTAGCAGGCAGAAATGTTGCCGTTCAAGCTGAATCAAGCGCATTGGACGCAATAAACGCTGAGCCGGATACAGCATCTTCTTTTGGAGACTTAGCTGAATTTTCAACAAACAACGAAGCCTTCAGCGACTTGGAAGCAGGGCGTTCAGATGCATTGGTAGTTGATGAAGTTTTGGCAAGATTTTATATGAGGCAAAACGGTCAGGAAAATTACAAGGTATTGGAAGAAGATTTCGGCGATGAGGAATATGGTGTAGGAGTAAGAAAAGGTGATACGGAATTATTGAAAAAAATTGATACAGCATTTGATGAAATGAGAAATGACGGAACATATGATGAAATTTATTCAAAATGGTTTTCAGAAAATTAAAAGGATTGTATAATGGAAGCAATAGTATTGAGAATGCTTGTACCTATGGCATCGGAAGGACTTAAGGCAACAATGGGAGTATTTGCCCTGACGTTGATTGTGTCAATTCCTTTGTCCATAGCGGTTGCTAAGCTAAGAATATCAAAAAATAAAATAATTTCAAACATTATCGAGATGTATATTTATATAATGCGTGGTACACCTTTATTGCTTCAGCTTATGTTCATATTCTTCGGATATTACCGGGTACCTCTAATAGGATATGCATTCAGCAGAGAGCAGGCTATTTTCATCGCTTTTATTTTAAACTATACCGCTTATTTTGCAGAAATTTTCAGGGGAGGCATTAATTCCATAGATGTGGGACAGTACGAGGCATCACAGGTTTTAGGCCTGAGCAAGACACACACTTTTATGAAAATTATCCTCCCCCAGGTTATAAAAAATGTTATGCCTTCAATAGGCAATGAAGTTATTACATTGGTAAAGGATACATCCTTAATATACATCTTGGGTGCAAGCGACATTTTAAAAGCTGCAAAATCTGTATCAAATGCCTATGCAGCTTTCAGCCCATACATTTATATAGGGTTTGTTTATTTGATTATAACAGCTGTTCTTACAAAAATATTGGGCAAAATTGAAAATAAATATAATTATTACAGATAGGAGGGGGATTATGGTATTATCAGTTGAAAATTTAAGTAAAAGTTTCGGAAAAAACAAAGTGTTCAGTGATATCTCCTTTTCTGTAAACCAGGGTGAAATTGTATGCATCAGAGGTAAATCCGGAGAAGGCAAAACAACTCTTTTAAGGTGTCTCACCGGATTGGAAGATGCAGATAAAGGTTCGATTAAAATAAATGGCATGTATTTGTGCAAAGAAGAAAACGGTCATATAAAATATACTCAAAAAACCGAACTTTCAGCAATAAGGCAGGAAATAGGCCTTGTATTCCAAAGCTTTAATTTATTTCCCCATATGAATGTTATGGAAAATTTAACGGAAGCACCGATTTTCCTTAAAAAAGATCCTGTCGAAACAATAAAAAAAAGGGCTGAAGTTCTGTTAAATAGGCTTGAATTGGAAGGGAAGGAAAACAGCTATCCTTTTCAATTATCCGGCGGTCAGAAACAGCGTGTAGCAATAGCGCGCGCATGTATGCTGAATCCATCCGTCCTGTGTTTTGATGAGCCTACATCAGCATTGGATGAGCAGACAAGAGCGCAAATATCAAAAATAATCAAGGACTTAGCTTCACAAGGTATTGCCATAATAATCGTTACTCACGACAATTCATTTGTTGAAGAAATCGCACAAAGAATTATTACAATGAAAGATGGTGCTATAACAATAGATTAACATCTCAGGGCATAAAAAAATAGGCGGACAACTGTACGCCTATTTTTTTTACAAGCATCCCTGCGAAAAATCCGAATGGCACACAATTTCAATTTCTCCATCCTTTAGCAGATTCGAAATGTGCCCGTCTAATTCATCAGGAGTAATGTTAGGAGCAAATCTTGCAACAACCTTTCCTTCCTTATCTATAAGAAATTTTGTGAAGTTCCATCTGATATCATTTTCTGCAATTCCGGGTGTATATTGTTTAACCTTATTGTATAAATCAGCAGTATCCTTATTCCTGAATTCTTCGGCAGCTGTTTTTAAGTATTTGTACAAAGGCTCTTCATTGGTGCCGTTAACTTCAATTTTTGAAAATTGTTTAAATTCCACACCAAAATTCAACCTGCAGAAATTTGCTATTTCTTCGTTGCTTCCCGGAGCCTGTTCAAGGAATTGGTTGCTTGGAAAATCCAAAATTTCAAATCCTTCAGGGGCATATTTGTCATAAAGCTTTTGAAGCCCTTCATATTGAGGAGTAAATCCGCATCCTGTCGCTCCGTTGACTATAAGTAAAACCCTTCCTTTATAATCTGCTAATGACACATCTTTATTTTCTGAATCTTTTACCGTAAAATCATATATTTTCATGTTTCTCTCCTTTAATTAAATCTTTGATAATGCATTTATACCCTCTTTTAATCCTTTTAAGCAGGAAATATTTATTATAAAAAAATTAATGACGTACTTGGGTAAACAATCATATCTAAATAGTTAACTAATTATGAATTAAATATCACAAAATGTAATAAATTACGTATTGAATTAAATGTCCGCATATTATATAATAGTTGAAAACGTTTAACGTCTAAGCAAGTATGCATTGAAATCGTTTGATGTCTAAGTAAGCATATGTTGAAAACGTTTGATATTTAAGCCGATATGCATTGAAAACGTTAACGTAATAAAATTTGAATGGAGGGATATATTTGGAAACAATAATGAGCATCAACAGTTTTGTTAACAACATTGTTTGGGGACCGCCGATATT
>DCDU01000019.1:0-9693 GCA_002316585.1 Firmicutes bacterium UBA1047
AAATAGTCCATACTATTTGAACAGTTTCTTAACTAGGCTAACTTTTTCTCTTTGACCTTCATATTCCGAATAAATAAGAGAATTAATGATGCCCTTTACCATAAGCTTGCCTTCCTCTACATTAAGCTTGCTTATGTTTAGTTTTTCTCCCTTTATGGTAAGCTTTCCTTTTGTTGTTATAAGAACAACTGCTTCATCGTTAAAGTTGTCGACTCCTTCAACACCGGTGACATTTAATAATTCCTTATTTTCAAGTACTAAGCTTTGCATTGTTTTTTCATCCATAAACATTTCCCCCTTAAATACTACTATAATTATATGTCCCTTGAAAATCAAATATGACAGAGTAGTAATTGAAGCAACTGCCCCCGGTGAATTACTTCATCGGGGGTCAGGGCATCTCGCAATCTCTGAAAAATGGGGTTAGGGCATCTTGTGTTTTTCTTTGTAAATATCTTTGACAAGCCTTGCATTAAGAATACTTTTTTTCACAGATTTCATACTTTGTCTTGATTCAATTATTCTGCCGGAATTTATCTCAATTACTGCCTTGCCTTCCTTGTCATATACATTTGTTATCGAATTTACATCAAATAATCCATATGCCGCATCATGATTAAACATAGGCTCCCTTACATTAATATAAATAAAAATCATATTCTCATTTATAACCAACGGTACTTTATTTGTAATGCCCAACTCTTGTCCATAATTTAAACGATTGTGATATAAGCTTAGATTAAAATAATCCGCTAATTTTTTTGTGCAAGTTTCAATTGTTGCATTTTTTACAAAAGATGCTTCCTTTGTTATTATTTCCGTACAGTTTCCTTTATCTTTCACATAAACAGGAAGCATAGCCTCGATTTCGTTGAATTTTATATTATTTTTCATTTATAATTCATTTCCTTTGATAAAAATTTTACTGGAATTTCAACAGATTTATAATTCCGGAGTTTCGTCTGTTCCACTCCCTAATCTTCGCTAATGCCATTTATACACAACTTTGCTCAATTGATATAATAAAGCAAAAAGGTGATGAAAATGCATTCTGACATTAACTATATTATTCAGGAATCTTTAAAAGGGGACAACAATTATCAGGAAATATTGCTAAAAAGATTAACTCCGCTCATTTTTAAAAATATTTACACATATTATATGCCTTCAAATCCGCTGACGGAAGATTTGCTCCAGGAAGGTTATATTGTTATATTACAGTCATTGAAAGATTATGATATAAAGAGAAATGTTCATTTTCTTCAATATGTCAAAATAAAACTGTATTATTTCTTTAAAAACTATTACAGAAAGGATAGCAAATATAATATATTAAGTATTGAAAATTTAAGCATGATGGGGAAGCAATTAAAAAGCAACGATGCAAATCAACTGAATTTGATTATATTAACGGAAGAAAAGGATGCATTATACAAATGCATGAGCGAGTTGTCCGAGGAAGAGCAAGCAATTTTACAATTATATTATTTTGAACGATTTTCAATACAGGAAATATCCCAGGAATTAAATATAAAATATCGCAAAGTAATCAATACAAAAAGTAAAGCTGTTAAAAAGCTGAGAAAATGTTGGCAAAATTACTATTCCAATAATTAGAATTATATGTTAATATGTTATTAATTACTAAGCTAAGGGGAGAATCATAATGTCTAAAGAAATGAAATCAGTATTTATTTTGCTGCTGACGGCGGCCATTTGGGGATTTGCATTTGTTGCGCAGCGTATAGGCATGGACCATATGGGTGCATTTACTTTTAACGGCATAAGATTTGCTTTGGGAAGTATTTCATTGCTGCCTGTAATTTATTTTTTCAGCAAAAAATCAGACAATGATAAAGAAGAAAAAATAGATGCCGACTTAAATACCACCATAAGTTCGGGAATTATAGCAGGAATCATATTGTTTATTGCAGCATCTCTTCAACAAGTCGGACTTATTTACACAACTGCAGGGAAAGCAGGATTTATTACCAGCTTATACATCGTATTGGTTCCTATATTAGGTATATTTTTAAAACAAAAAACCCATTATACCACATGGATAGGTGCTATTACAGCTGTTATCGGACTTTATTTTTTAAGCATCAACGAAAACTTCACCGTTGAACTTGGAGATTTCCTTGAAATAATCGGAGCATTTTTTTGGGCAGGTCACATTCAATTAATAGATAAGTTTGTAAAGAAGGTTGATGCTATTAAATTGTCCTGTGTTCAATTTGCCGCTTGTGCTGTATTGAGCCTGATAACTGCCTTTATTTTTGAAGATGTTGATTTCAGCGGTATCCAAAGTGCCTTAGTTCCTATATTGTACGGAGGTATAATGTCTGCCGGTGTTGCATACACATTGCAGGCTGTCGGTCAAAAATATGCCAAGCCCTCTCACGCGGCTATTGCTCTAAGTATGGAGGCTGTATTTGCAGCAATAGGAGGAATTATTCTGCTGCAGGAAACACTGCCTGTAAAGGGATATTTCGGATGTGCTCTCATGCTGGCAGGTATGCTCATAACACAAGCAGAAAATATAAAACACTCATAGCGGCAGGAGTCGATAAAAAAGTTCAGCACAGTGTACTGAACTTTTTTTATTAAATGTTATGCTTTTTCCACCTGGCAAAGCCCTTCCTTGAATGGAGGGAATCCGCTTATTTTGTCAAAATCCCTTGCTATTAAAAGATTTATATTTGCTTTGCTCCAACCGTGGAACATATCAATAACGCCGGGTTTTACTATATTCGTTACCTCTAACTTAGCTACAATACCTTCCTTATTTACAGGCGAAGTTATACGTACCATATCACCTTCTGCCAATCCTCTGTCCTCCGCATCCTTTTTGCATAACCTTATTATTGCCTCTGGCATTATGCTGTTAAGCCAAGGAATCTCTCTTTCCTTACTGTGTGTATATATAGGTACACGATTACCGCTGTTCATTATTAGAGGAAATTCCTTATATAGGTCCGGAGTGCTTACGGGACTGTTAAGGGGCTCTTTATATACAGGAAGAGGATCAAACCCATATTTTCTCAATATTTCAGATGTAAATTCAACTTTCCCTGTCGGTGAAGTAAATCCGGGTTTCCCATCCGGTCTGAGAATTCCCAATTCATATTTTTTGAACTGTGCTTCACCCTTCATTGGTACGGCTATGGGGTTAGGAACAGCGGCTTTCAGGTCATCGTAAGTAACCCCGACATCCAAGGTTAGAAGCACTTCCCTCAAACAGTTTTCTTCCGCATCCTTTCCGCCGCCCCAAAATTCTTCTTCATATCCAAGGGCAACTCCAATATCACAGCATATGCGATAATCAGGTCTTGCTTCCCCTGCCGGCTCTACAACGGCTTCTTTAAGGAACAAGTTTCTCCCGAACGCTGTGAGAGGTGCTATTCTTTCAAAGCTTACAGCCGCAGGAAGAATCATATCCACATAGTTATGTGTCCATGGACGGATGTGCATATCTGCCGCAACCACAAACTCCATATCCTGAAATGCTTTTTGATATTCCTGTGATTGAGGCCACATCATAGCATTTCCGCCTAACATAAGACACGCTTTAATAGCTCCTGTTTTTACATATTCAGGAATTGCATTTAACTGTACACTTCCTTGCTGGTCTGTATCCGCCCAAACAGGAAAATACTCCCTGTCAACTCTTAAATGATCCAATTTCGGAAGCAAATCTCCAGAGCGTGCAAATTCAAAAGTACCTGCCCATTCATCAAGCCCTAAAGGCTCCGAGCCGATTGTGCTTCCTCCCGGCACATCCAAGCTTCCTGTAAGAGGAATTAACAATATTCTTGCTCTGTAGTCATTTACAGCATTTGAATGATGAGGTGCGGCCGCACTGCCCTTAACCACTATGGGGCCTGTGCGGTTAGCTAAAATTTCACATGCCTCGGTAAGCCTATCTATCGGCAAGTCACATATTTCAGCTGTTTTCTCTATGGTGAATTCTTTTACGTATTCTTTATATTCTTCGAATCCATGTGCCCATTTTTCCACAAATTCCTTGTCATAGGCATCATGTTCAATCAGGTAATTTCCAAAGCATAGTGCCAACGCTCCGTCTGTTCCCGGACGAAGCTGCAGGTGTACATCGGCCAATGCTTCAACCGTAGGGGTTACTCTTGGGTCTATAACTATATACTTGGTTCCGCTTCCCTTACCGTTTCTCATGCCGTTAAACGAGAAGGGTGCAGACCATGCGGGATTGTTTGCCCAGATTAAAGCTACGCTTGTTTTTCCGGGAGAAGGTCCTCCGCCCATTGCCAATGATGAAGCAGTATACCACTCAGGTCCGTATGTTAATTTAGCTGATAATTCGGTTGCTTTATAGCAGGTAGAACTTTCCGTACCCATATTGGGTGAGCCGAATGTGAAAGCTAAACGCTGCAGAGCACTTCTTGGCTCCTTGGGATCCCCTGTCATAAACAAAACCTTTTCAGCACCGTAATCTTTTTTAATCTGATTGAATTTTTCTGCTATGGTTTTTAGTGCTTCATCCCATGTTATACGCTCCCATTTCGGGTCGTCAGAGCCCTTTGGAGTTGTACGTTTATGAGGATATAACAATCTGTCAGGGTCATAAATTTCCTGTAAAGCTGAAATACCTTTTGCACATAATAAATTATTTGGGTATCCTTCTCTCTTCTCTACACGGAATATTTTCCCTTCCTTCAAGATAAGCTTCATACCGCATTTAGGTCCGTGGTTGCACATTACGCAGTGAGTGTATTTTATTTCTTCCGGTGCAGTACTTGCCGCCAATGCTTCATAATCGGGATATATGTATTGACCGCCTGTCATCTTGCCGGCTATAGCAACGCCTGCTCCGGTTGCAGCCATTCCTTTTAAGAAAGTCCGTCTTGATATTTTAGCCATTATTTTTCGCCTCCTTTTGCTCCGTCATTTTTATCTTTGTTTTTCTTGTAGGCATATCCGCCTCCGGCTATAGCTGCCCCCCCTATAAGCCCCGCCGCTATTGCTTCCGTGCTTACGCCTTTTTCTTCTTCAGCCGGTGCCGGTTCTGCAGGTGTTTCTTCTGTCGGAGCTGCTGCCACTGTCTTTATATAATCAGGAGGCAGAAGCGCTCTGTCCATACCCTCCGGTATTACATAGTAAATACTTGTTCCCTCAACATGTGTTGCGTTTTTTTCTTTTATGTATTTTGAAATTTCGCTTTCAGGATCATTAACATCCCCGAATATACGACATTGTCCGGGGCAATGTACTGTGCACATAGGCTGTTCACCTTCCTGCACACGACCATAGCAGAATGTGCATTTTTCCACTATGTTGAGACGGCTTGCCGCTTCTTCTTCAAAAGGAAGAGCCTCTCCTTCATAGCTTGTCACATCATCCTTCACTAAGTGGCGCTGACCGTAAGGACATGCGGTAACACATGCGCCGCATCCTATACATTTGTCGTAATCAACTAAAACCGCTCCTTCTTCCGAAGCATAAGTTGCTCCAGTAGGACATACCTCCACACATTCCGCATCCTTGCAATGCATGCACATTGTTTGTTTGAATTTCTGGCGAGCATCCGGATATTCGCCCCATTCAACCCTGTTAATTGCGTTGTAGTCTACACCGGGACGCGTTCCGTTAGCCATTTTACAAGCTACGACACATGCATAGCACCCGATGCAGCGTTCAACGTCTAAAACCATACCATATTGTTTCGCCATTTCTCTTCCTCCGTTTTCTGTTTATATACAAAACTTAACACTTTAGTGCTCTGTTTATGTATCGTTTGTTAAATATGTAACATTCGAATCTGTGGGAATGGAACTTGAAATTAAAAATTCAAAATATGAAATCTCATTTAAATATTAAAATATTTTATGCTTATAATTGTAATAATTTTATCAAATAATGTGATATTTGTCAATTCTTGTCTTATTTTGTCTTATATCGCTTTTTTAAGGTAATGGCATATAAAAAAGCCCGGTACCCGGTGTACTGAGCTTTTTTTGAGGAAGAGAACATATTGGCGAGATATGTCTCTTATATATAAACCCGGCGGAGGAAAACCTCCTTTTTGCAACCGGGGTTATAGCGTAATTTTGTTATTGTTTATTTGTCTTTTTGTTTTTCCATAAAGCTTATTATTTCTTCCGCAATACCTTTAGCATCATCGATATGATAGCATGGAACACCCAAGTCCCAAGGAATATCGCTGGCAATTGCTATCAGCTCATGGGGCTCGCATAACAATGTGCTGTGGGCTGCCGAACGAAAAACCTCTATTTTAGGCTTGTTTTCTCTTTTATAGCCTTCCGTGATTATTAAATCCACACCTTCGATTCTATCGATAATTTCATCTAATGTTAATTCCTGTTCTCTTTTTTCAATCATGGCAAATTTTTCGGGAGACGAAATAGCTATTATATCTGCTCCCGCCTGTGCATGTCTCCATGTATCCTTGCCCGGTTTATCCATTTCAAAACTGTGAGCATCATGCTTTATTACAGCTAATGTAATATTCTTTTCTTTTAATATTCTGATTACCTTTTCTAACAGTGTTGTTTTGCCGGAACCGGATTTAGCAACAACAGATATTACAACTTTGCTCATTGAAGTTCTCCTCATCTATCCCATATATTTCTTGTCAATCCATTGCCCGGAATTTGCATAAGTCTTCCGGAGTATTGATATTCAGAAAGCTCTTTGAGCATTCATCCATTGCGTATATTTTACCCAAGTTTAAATAATTTGTCTTAACTAAGGGATAAAGCTCCATTACCTTTATTGTATCGTTATTCAAGCATTCTTCTATTTCAGGTATGCATGTTTTTTTATAAAGGGCGAATAAAGGTTCCAAATTATCTTTTATTATAGGAACTACTATATCATAATCTAAGCAATGCCTTAACATTTCCTCTACAAGAAAGGGCTTCCACAGGGGCATGTCACAAGGTATTGCAAATACCCAATCATTTTTAGCTGCCTTAAGGGCTGCATGGATTCCACCCATAGGTCCCTTTCCCGGATAGATGTCTTTTATAAACTTTACATTTTCAATATGATATTTCTCAACATTATCTACAACAACGATAACCTCGGCAAATAGCTTGTTTAGTTTTTTTATGGAATCAGACATAAATGTCTCATCGCCATATTTTATGAGAGCTTTGTCCTTGCCCATGCGGGAACTTTTCCCGCCTGCTAACAGTATTCCCGTAACTTTATAAGTCATTTTACCCCCTCATGTCGCCGTCTCCGCACACAAATTTATTTGCTCCCGACCGTCACATAAATTTGGTGCTCGCTGCGTTTGACTTACCATCCATATGTTCTCCGCTATCACTCGAACATATGGATTAGGTCATAAAAAAACTTACACAGGAACATGCCAATGTAAGCTTAATAAGCCTATTGCATCTCCTTTCCAAACGTGGAGGCAGCAGATTTCTCTGACTACCCTGTGGGCTTAAGCCCAGGTCTTACAAGCATAGCATCCCTTAGCCCATAAAACTCGGAGTATTAAATTTTACTATTTAATTTTATCACATACTATCTGCATTTTCAATGTTTTTTTGCGTAAATTATTTATTTCTCCAAGCTGAAATTATTATCATAGCTGCATCCCTAATGGCGGAATACTTATTTTAATATTGAATTAGCTACTAAAGCTTCATACTGTTCCACAGTCAAGTCGCAATGATAAAAGAGCTTATAATATTTAGCTGTTTCTTCATAAAGTTCATATTGTGCATATTCAGGATATAACAATTGTGTGCTCCAAATCATACCCATGTATCTATTCACAGACGGAGGTAAACCCATCCAATTATAAGGACCCATTGGAACCTCATAATAATTTCCGTTTTTAATTGCTTTTAATTGCTGCCAGGTTTCATTGTCTGCTACAGTATTATAAGCACCGTCCGGGGCAAACAGTATTATATCAGGATCCCATAACATAAGCTGTTCCATATCTACCGGATTTCCTGTTCCCTTGCTTGAAATATCATCCACAACCGCAATATTGTCGCCTACCATATCAATAATCTCCGCATGGAAGGAGCCTTTTGCAAGCACACTGAGTCCATCTTCCCCTACGCTGTAAATCAATTTAGCTTTGCCGTCTTCTCCTGCTTTAGCTATAATATCCTGGGTGTTTTTATAAACATAATCACAGTATTCAGCAATTATTTCGGCTTCCTCTTTCTTTCCCAAAAGTTCTCCCAATATTCTGTAAGCCTCTCCCATAGTGCTTGTTGCGGCGTCAATATGTACAGTCGGTATTCTTAGCTGTTCCTGAATGCCGTCCATGTCTTCCACAATTGTTGATTTTGATTCTCCTATATCAATTATTATCTGAGGATCAACTCTTACTATTTCTTCAAGATTCAACTCGCCTTTTCCGTAAAACTGCCCCAGTACCGTAAGATTATAATACTCTTCGGCAACGTATTGCTCATCTCCGGGTGCCCATTCTGACGCAAGTCCTACAAACATTTCCGGTGCCAATGCAAAAAGAACAATTTGCGCTAACGGTCCCGACGGTGCAATTCTTGTTATATTACTTGGCAATTCTACTTCACGTCCTGTAGAATCCGTAAAAATAAAAGTCTCGCTTTCAGCTTCCGGTTCCTGTCCCGAATCAGGCTCTTGACCGGCTTCTGGTTCTTGTTCCGCAGCCTTATCAGGTTCTGCAATACCCGGTTTATCGCTGCCGCATGCAGTCACCATGGTTAATATCATGCACACCGCAAGAAATATAGGTATTATTCTCTTTTTCATTTCATTCTCCTCTTTCTTAAAATTATATAGATAAAAAGTTTAATGACAAAAATTTGTTCTAAATTGCTTCACACGGAATGCATACTCTTATTTTGTCATCATATAAATTTTGAATCTCCACATCAATACCATAAAGGCTTTGAATTAGATCATTCGATATTATATCATCGGGCTTGCCGTATTTTATAATCCTTCCATCTTTCATTGCTATAATTTTATCTGAAAACAAAAATGTCTGATCAGGGTTATGTGTAGATTGAATGATTGTATACCCTTCCTTAGCCAAGTTTTTTATTTGAGTCATAACCTTAATTTGATTTCCGAAATCCAAATTCGAAGTAGGCTCATCCAAAATAAGTATTTTAGCTTCCTGAACCAAGGCACGTGCCAATAAAACCAACTGTCGCTCTCCTCCGCTGATTTGCATGTATCCTCTGTCGTGCAGGTGATGAATTCCCATCTTGTCCAAGGCTTTGTTTACAAGTTCAATCTGCTTTTTGCCGGGACTTGAAATAGAAGATACCTGTACTGCAGTTCCCATTAATACCATGTCAAAAACGCTGTAATTAAAAGAAGGGTAATGAGATTGCGGTATATATGCTATTAATTTTGCCATTTCGCACGTACTTAGCTTTTTTATATCTTTGCCCCCAAGATATATCTTTCCTTTGTAATCCTTCAACAAGCCTAATATACAGCGAAAAAGAGTGCTTTTGCCAACACCGTTAGGTCCCAAAACCGATATTAGCTGACCATCTTCTACGACAAAATTTATTTTGTCAATAATAAGTCTGTCTCCATAGCTAAAGCTAAGATTTGAAATTTCAACGCTCAATATGATTCACCCTTCCTTGTTATTAAATATATGAAAAACGGAGCACCGATAAATGCAGTAAGTATGCCTAAGGGTATTTCTGTCGTTAA
>DCDU01000019.1:9888-12296 GCA_002316585.1 Firmicutes bacterium UBA1047
CCTAAGGGTATTTCTGTCGTTAAAAGATTTCTTGAAACATTATCCACCAACAATAAAAATATAGCTCCAAACAACATCGATGCAGGTATTAAATGCTTATAATTATTTCCCACAAGCTTTCTTGATAAATGTGGNNACACCCATGGTTTTTGCTTCATCGTCTCCCAAGGTTAAAACATTCATTCTCCACCTTATTAAAAGCAATGGTATAAGTCCCATGGCCATCGGCAGTATTACAAACAGCACATCACCCTTTTTCGTACCCGATAAACTGCCCATAAGCCAATATGTTATTGCCGGAAGCTGGTCGTTCGGATCGGCAACTAATTTTATAAAAGAAGTTCCTGCCGAAAAGAGAGAGCTTACCATAATACCCGACAAAACTAATCCCAATATTTTATTGCCCTTTGCTCTCTTGCTTATAAAGCTTACCAGTGCAACTGTTAAAAGGCTGAAAAAAAATGCGCTTAATGCAATTGCACGGCTGCTTCCATAATTAAGGATTGCCAAGGCGGCACCAAATGCCGCGCCTGAAGAAGCTCCCAAAATATCCGGTGCTGCCATAGGATTTTGAAAAACTCCCTGATAAGAAGCACCTGCTGCGGAAAGGCAGCAGCCTACCAAGCAGGCTAATGCAATACGTGGCAAACGTATGTTATATAAAACTGTTTCCATGTTATCAGCCCAAAATTTTTCTATTTTAAAAAATTTTGACAATAAAATCCCCGCAAGTTCTTTAGTATTGACGGGATATCGTCCAAGTCTGAAAGAAATTACTATTAAGATTAAAAGCAGTATTCCAAGTATCAACAATGTCATTTCATTTCTTCTGCGCTTCATTATGCACCTTCTCAGCTTTATATCTAAAAAAATCCTTAAGTACGTCAGGTAAATAATCCCGGTTTTCTTTTGTAACGGTAATCAGTTTAACGTTTGAATGATTTCTTATTGCATCAGTCCAGCCTTTGCTGCTTAACTTTACAACTCCGAAAACAGGCTTGTATCCGTTTAAAGCATCAATAACTTCTCTTTGGAACTCTAAAGCTTTAAACTCAAGGCTCCCGCATTCATCCATCAAAATTAAATCCGCTTTTTTCTTAGCATCCCTGATTAATTCAGAGCCATATGTATTAAACTTCAGCACATCTGCCACAGGCATACGACCTTCTTGAAATTTTGCAATTACATTTTCTTCATCAAAAGCCTTCGGCTCGGCAGCCGAATTCATATACAGTATTTTATCGGAAGAATGCCTGTTTTCGCCAAAATACGTTTTAAACCCTCCGTAATTTATGTTTAATAAATTAAGAGTTTTATTTATTACCGTGCTTTTCCCAACTTGTATTTCACCCGTCAAAAACACATGCATCAAACTATATCTCCTTTAATTTGAAATATCCCTATTGGTTTTCTTTTAGGAATGTAGTAAGGGTATTGACTGTGCCTTGTCACTATTAATTTTTTATTTAAATATCTGTCTAATTCATACTCGTTAATATTCGGCGCTGAACTTCTGATATAGTTTTTCGCATCTTCAATTGAAGATAGGGGCTGTCCAAACTCAAAGGAAACTTCTGTCAATGAATATTCAATATTCTTATCCTTCAATTCCTGCTCCACCTTTTTACAAGTAATTTTATTGCATGTTCTATACTTTTTTAGATTTGATTCAATGTCATTTCTATTTACAATTGCAAAAAGTCGTTTGCAATAAGGCAAGAATTCTTCAATTTTACTGCCTCCAAAAAAGCTAATATTAATTACATCCCAGCTTCCGCCGATTTTTCTGTAATCCGCAAGAACTGTTTCAATATTCATAATATTATTATCATTTATTCTCTTTTTTAAGGCATTTAAAGCATTTTCATTTATATCGATACAGGTTATGCTTTGAATGCTTTTGCTTAATTCAATATCTATAAGTCCCAAGCCGCATCCTATATCGCAAAATGTAGAATAACCTTTTAATTTCGGCGCAATTAAATCAGCTACATTTTTAAAAAATCCTGTATATTCATTTGCATCTTCATACCATTTAATCGTGTTCGGATTCCAATCAAAATTCATAATTTTCTCCATTCCGCACCGTTTATTTCAGCTAATGGCATCTGCCGTGATTATTAATATCTATACGCTTTTATCATTGTTCCTCCGGAAACAGGTGGACTTCCTGCAGGAATTTCTCCAATCAGGTCAAAATCCAGCAAAGATATCAGCATTCCGTTTCCTTGCCCGGCATTTTCTTCAAAGAAAGCCCGTCCGTTATCAATAGTCAGCCTGCCTCTTAAAAGGCGCGTGCTTGGACTTTTCTTTTTTACATCATTTTTCAGGATTACATTAATCTCTTCAGGCATATAATCCCGTCGTCCGCAGCATTTCAGCAGGTATGGCTGCACAACTCTCATCAT
>DCDU01000019.1:12590-12834 GCA_002316585.1 Firmicutes bacterium UBA1047
CCGCCGGTAGTAATTACAATATCGGCTGTCTTTAGTGCTTCGCTTATTTTATCTGCAATATTGTCCAAGTTGTCTTCTACGTTTCCGACTTCCATGCATTCAAGCCCTAAACTGCGTACATAACCGCTGACAGTATATAGGTTACTGTTATATATTTTACCATAGGAGAGCTGTTGACCTACATCTGTTAATTCCGAACCGGTGGTAATCACAGCAACCGATGGTTTTTTATAAACTTTACATA
>DCDU01000019.1:13154-13286 GCA_002316585.1 Firmicutes bacterium UBA1047
TTCTTCACCTTCATAAATAACATTTTCACGCGGCATTACAGGGTTTGAAATTCGCACATATTCGTCATCCCATTGGGTATCTTCATATCTTATAACTGAATTTGCCCCCTCCGGAATCGGTGCACCGGTAAG
>DCDU01000189.1:0-122 GCA_002316585.1 Firmicutes bacterium UBA1047
TGTAGCTTTTTGCCCAATGATCTGCAATATCATTAAAGGCTAAAGCATTTGCGGTCATTGTAAACAATGTAGTCAAAACAACCGTAAACAATATTATTTTATTTAATTTTTTCATAATACCT
>DCDU01000189.1:243-5349 GCA_002316585.1 Firmicutes bacterium UBA1047
GTCAAAACAACCGTAAGCAATATAATTTTATTTAATCTTTTCATAATACCTCCCACACGTCCGTATTTTAATAAATTATATCACATATATATTGATACTGCAATAAAAACTCCTTTTACGCAGGACACTCCCTTTCCTTTATTCGGTGCCAAGGTGTGTCCTCCAAAATTGGAGACATTCCTCTTTCCCGCAGAGACTAACCTATAGTTGAGGTGTGTCCCCACACCTATCCAATCCAAGTTCCCGTCTTGCCCGCTAAACCGTCTGCGGCTTTTTCCAATGAGGTAATTAATGCCCTTCTTCCGGTTTTAGATAGAGCAAATGACATAGCGGCCCTAACCTTAGGAAGCATGGAGCCTTCCGCGAATTCTTTGCCAGCAATATATCTTTCGGCATCTTCTACAGTTAATTCAGACAACCATAATTGATCCGGCTTGCCGAATCTTACAGCAACCTTTTCAACAGCCGTCAATATGATTAAGCTGTCCGCATCAACTAATTCCGCAAGCTTTGCTGTTGTAAAGTCTTTATCGATAACTGCGGGAATACCTGTTAATCCGTCACATTCTTCCACTACGGGAATTCCGCCGCCGCCTGCGGCTATAACAATATTGCCTGTGTTTATCAATGATTTAATAAATTCAATCTCCACAATGTCAATAGGTTTCGGAGAAGGTACCACCCTTCTGTAGCCTCTTCCCGCATCTTCTTTAAATGTAAATCCTTCAGCCGTCATCATATCAGCTTCTTCTTTAGTGTAGAAAGAGCCCACAGGCTTTGTAGGATTTTGGAACGCAGGGTCGTTTTTATCAACCACGACTTGAGTTACAACTGTTGCAACAGATTTTTTTAAGCCTCTTTTTTTCAATTCGTTTTGTATGGCATTTTGCAAGTGATAACCAATATACCCTTGACTCATGGCGCCACATTCCGGAAATGGCATTTCAGGAGTTCCTGCTTCCGATTTTGAAGCAGCATCCATGGCTAAATTAATCATTCCTACCTGGGGACCGTTACCATGAGATATTATTACTTTATTTCCCCCTTCAATTAAATCTACTATAGACTTTGATGTATGTTTTACAGCCTCTTTTTGCTCTTCCGAGTTGTTGCCCAAAGCATTTCCACCTAAAGCCAATACTATAATTTTGCTCATATACTCCTCCGCGTATCTTAATATAGACGATTTCTTTACATTAAAAGTTCTAAAAAATTATTAATTTATTGTACCATTTTATTTTTAATTTAGCAATTTACTTTTAACAAAAAGGTTAACATCCAAAAAACTATTGACATCTTAAGATATTATGATAGATTTTAATCATAAATATTAAGTAGGTGAGTAAATGTTAAGCGAAAATTACAAAAGAGCAGATAGATTGTTTCATCCGAATAATACTGAAATTAATATAAACGGCAATATAATAGGGGGCAAAAAGTTGGCCGTTATGGCAGGTCCCTGCTCCGTGGAAAGTATGGAGCAGATTTTATCGATTGCAAAAGATGTGAAAACGTCAGGAGCAACATTTTTAAGAGGCGGCGCATATAAGCTTCGCTCCTCTCCCTATAGTTTTCAGGGACTTAAAAAAGAAGGTTTGGAATTGTTAAAATTAGCAAAGAATGAAACAAATCTTCCCATAGTAACAGAAATAACTTCAATTGAATATTTAGATGAATACATTGAAAGTGTAGATATAATACAGGTAGGTGCCCGAAACATGCAAAATTATGAGCTGCTGAAGCAATTAGGAAAAACAGCTAAGCCAATACTGTTGAAAAGGGGATTTTCTTCCACTATAGAAGAGCTGCTTATGTCTGCGGAATATATAATGGCTGAAGGAAATAACAATGTAATACTATGTGAAAGGGGCATCAGAACCTTTGAAAATTTCACCAGAAATACTTTAGATTTAAGTGCCATACCTGCAATTAAAAAACTGAGCCACCTCCCTGTTATTGTTGACCCAAGCCATGCGACAGGAATATGGTGGATGGTTGAACCTTTGTCCATGGCAGCTGTTGCCGCAGGAGCGGACGGGCTTCTCATAGAAGTGCACAATGACCCTGAAAATGCACTATGCGATGGGATTCAATCAATTAAGACCGACAAATTTGCTTTACTAATGGAAAAGTTAAAACTTATAGCAAAAGCGGCAGGCAGGGAAATATGATTAAAATAGACATAAGCATGCCGAAAAAATATGAAATTATAATTGAAAAGGGTGCATTCAACAACATAGTAAAAGAAATTAAAGAAGTCTATAAAGGTTTTAGATTGGCAGTTATTACCGATGAAAATCTATACGGCTTGTACGGGGAACAATTGAGATTTTCTTTGTTAAAAGAAAGTTATGACCTGAAAGTAATTGTAATAAAGCCGGGAGAAAGCTCCAAATCCTTTGAAACCCTAATTAATATATATTCACAATTATCGGGGTTTTTAAGAAGAAATGACCTCATAGCCGCTTTTGGCGGAGGTGTTGTAGGTGACTTGGCTGGCTTTGCCGCGTCAACCTATATGAGGGGAGTTAAACTTATACAAATTCCCACTACACTGCTTTCCCAGATAGATTCAAGCGTAGGGGGCAAAACGGCCATCAATCTTCCCGAAGCAAAAAACTTGGTCGGAAGCTTTTATCATCCTGAAAGAGTAATAATTGACCCTTTATTACTAAAATCTCTGCCGGATAAATATATCATCGACGGCTTGGGAGAAGCCATAAAATATGCGTGTATAAAAGACGAGAATTTATTTAATGAATTAATGGCATCAAAATATAATATTAACGAAAATATTGAGGAACTTATTTACGCTTGTTTAAATATTAAAAAGGAAATAGTTGAAAAGGATGAAAAAGATTATGGTTTAAGAATGCTTTTGAATTTCGGTCACACCATCGGACATGCAATTGAACAATATTTTAACTATGCTGTAAGTCACGGGGAAGCAGTCTGTATCGGTATGTACCATATAACCAAAAATAGCCAGAGGGTAGGATTTACAAAAACAAACACTGTTGAAAGGCTGACTGCTTTATTGGAGAATTACAATATAAAATATAATCTGCCATTATCAACGGCAGAAATAATTAAATTTATCCATTCAGATAAAAAAAACAATTCGGATTTTATTAATTTAGTATTGCTGAAAGAAATAGGCAATGCATATATTCAAAAAGTACCGTTGGATAATTTATATAACTTTATTAATGTGGAGCAGGAGAGATTATGAGTTTATTGATAAACCCTTCTTTGTTGAATGGAAAGATTGTTATTCCCCCTTCTAAAAGTTTAAGCCACAGAGCAATAATCTGTGCTTCTCTTTCCATGGAAGGGGAAAGCAAAATAAACAATGTGATTTTTTCGGATGATATAAAAGCTACAATAGAAGGAATGAAAACATTGGGTGCCGATATCAAAAAATCGGATGATTTCATCCTTGTTAAGAGAAGCAATATAATTTCAAACAATACAATTGACTGCAATGAATCAGGTTCAACCCTCAGGTTTCTCATCCCCTTATCCATAGTTATAGCAAATGAATGTACATTTACCGGAAAGGGCAGATTAATTGACAGACCCTTGGATGTTTATTATGAAGTTTTCAATAAATTTAATATAGAATTCCAAACAAGCAGCGGAAAACTTCCTCTTCGGATAAGAGGAAGGCTTCCAAACGGCGCATACAAAATTCCCGGAAATATAAGCTCTCAATTTATTACAGGATTATTATTTGCTCTTCCTCTTCTTAATGGGGATTCCGAAATAAATATTACAGGAACGCTTGAATCCAAAAGTTATATTGATTTAACATTAAATATTATGAAAAGGTACAATATACATATTGAAAAAATTGACGAACATAATTATTTTATAAAGGGAAGACAAAAATATAAAGCATCGGACTATATGGTTGAAGGGGATTTTTCACAAGCTGCGTTTTTTCTTGCTGCCAATGCATTGGGAAGTAGCATTGAATGCCTTGGATTAAATTATGACTCACTGCAGGGAGACAAGGAAATATTAAATATAATTGAAAAATATTCTGCGAAACAGAAAGAAATAACCATTGATGCCTCCCAAATACCCGATTTAATTCCTGTAGTATCGGTGATAGCATCCTTGAAAGAAAACTGCACCACTAATATTATCAATGCGGTTAGACTCAGACTTAAAGAATCTGACAGACTGAAGGCTATCACATCAGAAATGAAAAAGCTTGGAGCATTCATACGGGAAACAGAGAACGGTCTTATAATTAAAGGAAAGAAATCCTTGCAGGGAGCAGCAGTTAACAGCCGGAATGACCATAGAATTGCAATGGCCATGGCAATTGCAGCAACAAGATGTGATAATCCGGTTGTTTTGGAAGGTTACCAATCAGTCAAAAAATCATATCCGGGATTTTGGGATGATTATCAAAGCTTAGGAGGTGTTATCAGTGAGCTCAATGATAGGAAATAAGCTGAAAATAAGTATATTCGGAGAATCTCACGGAGCTGGAATAGGTGTTGTAATAGACGGTTTGCCGTCAGGATTTGCCGTTGATTTGGATTACATAAATCATCAGATGAAAAGACGTGCTCCCGGAGAGAGTATATTGTCCACTCCAAGGAGGGAAGATGATGAATTCAAAATATTAAGCGGTTTCTTCCGGGGGAAAACAACAGGTACCCCCTTAGCTGCAATAATTTATAACAATGATAAAAAATCCGAGGACTACAGCGAATTAAAAAATGTACTTCGTCCGGGGCATAGTGATTATACTGGATATATCAAGTATTCATTTTATAACGACTATCGGGGAGGAGGGCATTTTTCGGGTAGACTTACAGCACCTCTTTTGTTTGCAGGGTCTATTGCAATGCAACTCTTAGAAAGCAAAAATATATTTATAGGAAGCCACATAAAAAGTATTTACAATATAAATGACGATGATGCAGAAAATATTGAAATAGAGTTGATAAAAACTTTAAGAAAAATGAATTTCCCTGTTATATCTTCAGAAAAGGGAAATATTATGACAGATAGCATAATAGAGCAAAAAAAATCGGGAAATTCCTTGGGCGGAATTGTAGAAACATTTATTATCAATGTTCCCGCCGG
>DCDU01000070.1 GCA_002316585.1 Firmicutes bacterium UBA1047
TTATTTAAGCGAATTAATTCCTGCCTTACCTCCGTAGGTGAAGAGTATCTTTATGACGCTCTTCATAGTGTTCAAAGCGAGGAAGACATTCTTTTAAAAAGGGAAAGTATTATTTCCTATTTGGAGCAAAATCCTGAAGACAGGCTTAAGCTGCAGATGAACCTTGCCAAAGCAGGAAAATACAATTACAACGGTCTGGTTTCGTTTATTTTCAATGCGGAAGCAAAGACTTTGAAATATGATTTTATATATAATATTTTAACACTTATTCCCTTATTATGTATTTTTTTAACCCTTGTTAACACCCAAGCAGGCATTTTATGTCTCATTCTTTCAAGTATAATAAACGGCGCCGTATACTACAGTGCAAAGTCAAAAATGGAAAGAGAGCTTTCCGCCATAAGCTATTTTTCATCTGTTTTGCAATGTTTACATAAGATATTTAAAACTAAGGACTATGAAGAAGTTCCTTTTTTCAGCGAGCTGAAAGAAAGCTTTATAATATTTAAACCTCTTCGAACAAAAATTTCAAATATATTGCAGAAGGATTTTTCGGATATGGCTGTTTTTGCGGAATATATAAAAATTATATTTCTCACCGACATACGGAATTACAACAAGGCAATGAGGAGAATTCTAAAATATACCCATGAATTCCACGCATTGTACAAATGCTTTGGTGAAATTGATACGGCAATTTGCGTGCTTTCATTCAGGAAGAGTCTTCCCTTTTATTGCAGTCCTGTTTTTCATAATGAAAACTCCATCGGCTTTGAAGATATTTATCATCCCCTGCTTTCAGACCCGGTGACAAACAGCGGAAAGATAAGCAATAACAGCATTATCACAGGCTCAAATGCTTCCGGAAAATCCACATTCATAAAGGCATTGGCTCTTAATGGCATTTTAGCTCAAACAATTCACACATGTGCCGCAAAGGAATTTAACCTTAGGTTTTCGTTAATAATTACTTCCATGGCAGTTCGGGACAATATTTCAACCGGAGACAGCTATTTTATAACGGAAATCAAGTCTTTGAAAAGAATACTTGATAAGGTGCAAAGCACTCCCTGCACATGCTTCGTAGATGAAATATTAAAAGGAACAAACACAATTGAGCGTATTGCCGCTTCCTCGGCAGTGCTTAAATATTTAAGCAACAAGGATTGTCTTTGCATTACGGCATCTCACGATATAGAGCTGACACATATTTTGAAAAATGAATATGACAATTATCATTTCCGTGAGCATATCACAGATGACGGCATACATTTTGATTATAAGCTTAAGCAAGGTCCTTCACAAACCAGAAATGCAATTAAGCTGCTCCACTATATGAATTTTGACAGTCAAATAGTCGAAGCAGCCGAAAAATCAGTGGATAAATTTATTGATTCAAAGACGTGGTAATTGAATTATTTTAACCTTTCTATTATTCCTCTCATGCCAAGTCCCGGATTCTTATATATCTCCATAATTTCTTCGGGGTTGAAGCCTTCAGGCAGCTTTTCCGGCCATATGGTTTTTGAATCATAAGTTGTATACAGCAAATCATCAAGGCGATCTGACAAGTTTTCAGATGAAAGGTTCGTGCTTCTGACATCGAATTCAAAATTTTCATCCTTTTCCTCAGGAAATTTATTAGAATTAAAAATAGATGTATAATCTGCAGGCTCCGGGTACCTGACTATGTTTATAATTTTTGTGTCCGCAGATTCGGTTTTACATGCCATTACAATCACGGCTGTCAGGATAATCATTCCAACTGCAGCTAAATATTTTCTTTTGTTAATCATAACGTTTTCCACCTTCCTTTGAACTATTTTGTTTGGATACATCTGCACCGCCTATAATACCTATTTAATTTATTATGCCTGTTATATTCTGACCTGTCAATTATATTGTCAGGTGTTACTTATTCAGTTTATTCTTCTTCATTTTTAGGATATGTTTTAATTACAAAGCCATATTCGCATTCATTTTCTCCCCAGGAAGCAATCATTCTAAATCCTCTTATATCCTTTTTATTCGGCTCGTAATATGAGCTTAAGGCAGATGCAAGATGATACTCTATTTCAAAAGTATACTTGCCGCCATGTAATTCTGTCTCAACATTTTTTATTTCTTTGTCCGTGTAGATTGGTCTTCCGTCTTCATGAATTAAAATGTCCGAAACGATAAATTCATCCGGGGGATTGCTTTTAAAAGTAATTTCAGCAATACTGCCGTTTTCAAAAATAGGAATTTCTTTATGCTCCTTTAATATTGTAACGAAGGTATCCTCTCTGTCATAAACACTTCCGTTCCATTTATTTTTTGCTGAAACATACTCTATTTCTTTGTCTCCGATAAATATAGATATCTCCGGCGGTTCCTGCACGGAATTTGAGGAGCATCCCGCAACAATAATTATCAATATTAATATATTTATTAATAAAAATATTGTTTTTCTCACCATATCACCCTTTCTTTCAAAATTCATATACCTTTCGTAAACACTTTAAAAAACACTTCATATGTTTCCACTGTACTTGAAGTCATTTAGCATTCAAATGCCCTACCCGATAAGCTAAGAAAGTGTCTGCTTATTAGAGTTTATAACCAATTAGACGCAGCGAAAGTTTTTTTGTTCCTGTTTATTTATATTTATCTGTGAATTCTTATTTGCGGTATTATATTTAACGTATCGGGCTGTATTATAAATACACTCTTTTTATTTGCCTTGGCATATAATGTCAAATTGTAAATTTCACTTGTATTGCTGCATAGTAATATTATATAGTTAGATTTATTGATCATAAAAATATTTCTTTTACTGATACAGTCTTTTGTATAATGGTA
>DCDU01000149.1 GCA_002316585.1 Firmicutes bacterium UBA1047
TACGCTTTTAGTTTCAAACTTCCATCTCCTGCATTATTGCTTCTCTAATGGCCTCAGAATAACTTATAATACGTTCATCTGACATATTTATTTCCTCCTGTCGTCATAAATTTATGGTGCTGCTATAACTAATAAACATTGTCGAGCAATTCGCCTTCATCCGGAAATTGGCTGTTTACTGCAAAATCTACAGCTTCTTTCACATCATATATCACTTCTGATTCAATATTTATAAATTCATTTTCACTCATTGCTCCGGTTTCTGTAACTTTATTCTTAAAAATGTTTATACAATCCTTATTTTCCTCATAATATTTTATTTCTTCCGGATATCTGTATGCCCTTGCATCTCCCACATAATGTCCGGAATACAAATATGTTTTACATTCTAACAGAGTTGGACCTTTACCCTCTCTTGCTCTTTCAATCGCCTTTCTTGCGGCATCATATACCTGAAAAAAATCCATGCCGTCTACACAAGTCCCCTGAATTCCGTAGCCCTTAGAACGTATATATATATCTTTCACTTTTTGATGATATTCCTGCGGAGCAGACTGAGCATATAAATTATTTTCACACACAAAGACAACAGGCAAATTCCATATTGCAGCCATATTTACTGATTCGTGAAATGTACCCTCATTTATAGACCCGTCCCCACAAAAACATATTGAAACCTGTCCTGTGCCTTTTATCTTTGAAGCTAAAGCAAGCCCTGCCGCCGGCGGAAATCCACCGCCGACAATTCCGGTCGAGCCATAAAGACCATTATCCATATCCATCATATGCATTGACCCGCCCTTCCCGCGGCATAAACCTGATTTCTTTCCCATTATTTCTGCAGCTATTTTTTTAATATCGCTTCCCTTAGCTATAAAATGTCCATGTGCTCTGTGGGTACTTGTAACATAATCTGTCTTATTTAAGTTTAAGCATACGCCGACGGCAATGGCTTCCTCTCCGCTATACAGATGAAGAAAACCCGGTATTTTTCCATCATAATAAATTTTTTGAAGATTTTCTTCAAATTTTCTTATTAAAATCATATTTCTATAAGCCTTTGTAAGTATATCTTTGGATATTTCCATTACATCACCTTCCTTACTTGCATACATGGTAATTTAAACATTAAACTCGTTGTATTGCTTTTCTTATTACAGATTCCTGCATCGTTTTGCTCAAATCAACAAATCTTGCCGTATATCCGCCTATCCTTATAAACAAGTCCTTATGTTTTTCAGGATTAATCATTGCATCCTGCAGCTGACTTAAGCTTAAAACATTATATTGCACCGACTGACCGCCCTCACTTATAAATGTCCTTATAAAGTCTCCCCATTTATTAAGCTCTCTTTCCGTTATGAGGCATGAAATATCCATACTTTGGGCAAATGTAATTCCGTTAACCGTCCTTTTTGTATCAATTGCTTTAATATATGACCTATGAGTAGCTGTAGGTCCAAGCTGCTCCGCATATTGTGAAGGCGAAACGGAATCTGAAAGCATTTCTTTTGCCCTTCTTCCATCAGGGGTTGAATCTGTATCCTCACCTAACACATGATTTTGGGTAACGCTGAAAAATCCGCACAGATATTTACCTCCTCTTATAGTGGAATGACTTTCATATATATCCATAAATGTATCACTTATAAATTTCCCCCACGAATCTGCCGTATCATTATCAGTTCCGTATTTGGGAGCCTTAATACATATTTTGCGAATATTTTCATATCCATTCCAATCAGCTCTTAATGCCTCTATAAGTTCATCCATATTACAAACTTTATCTTCAAAAACAACTTTTTCTATTGCAGTCATACAATCAGCTGCTGTTCCTATACCTGTTCCAATTGCACCAACATAGTTATATTTGCAGGAACCTGTATTTATATCCCTTCCACTTTTTCTTGGTCCCGGGTGCATAAGATTATGCATTGGAGTAGGTAAAAAAGTAAAATACGCATATTCAATTACATTATTAATAATAACATTCATGTTTATGGCATATTCCATTTGCTTTTTGACTGCACTTTTAAAATCATCCATTGTTTTAAAGTCTTTAGACTCCCCGGTCTCCGGTCCCACCTTTATCCCGTTTCTGGGGTTTATTCCATTGTTCAGTGCAAGCTCAATTGGTTTTACTAAGTTGAAATATCCTGCATTTTGATGTCCGTGTGTATCCGCTCCGTAAGAAACATTAGGATCCGATTGGTTCTCCTGACATCCTACATCCGCATAATTTCTTGCCTCATGCAAGGACATACCCAACTGCCCCATTAATCCCGGAATAATAGCTTCATCGTTGATAATTTGCGGAACCCCACCACTTATTCTTAAAAGCTCCATTATATATTTTAAAAATCTATTGGGTGTATTATTGTGAAGACGTACGGATATAATCGGATCATTCAGATGAATATGGGCATGTCCCTCCATTATCATATGGGTCAGCATGTTTGTTGAATCATTTCCGTATGAATCCACACCGCCTATTGTAATTTTATCATTTGTATGCCACCCCGGAGTTGCCTTGGAGCCTCTCCAATCAACAAGCTGATTTCTGTAGCAAAATGTTACCATAAAGCATTCCAGCAGCTCTTGTGCACTCTCTATATCTAATCCTTTTTCAATATCCCTTTTTAGTATGTCATACATATATATATCAAATCTTCCCATTGAATGTGCAACTCCGGCATCCGTAAGCCAAGTCAGCATATGAACAAAGTGAATTGATTGCATAGCCTCCCACCATGTTCCGGCAGGGTTTTCAGGAACCCTTCTGCAATTTTCAGCCATTTGCTTTAATTCCGCGGCTCTGTTACCATCAGCACTTTCTGCTAACTTATCCGCAAGTTCAGCACATCGATGTGCATAAATAACAATTCCCTCAATGAGTATAAGCATTGCCTTATAATGATTCAAACGCAATATACAGTTGTAATCATCAATATTTGATATGTCTATTTTATTCATCTCTTCCAATATTTCATCTTTAAAGCCGGTAAGCCCCTTATATATAACTCCGGCATAATCC
>DCDU01000062.1:0-1646 GCA_002316585.1 Firmicutes bacterium UBA1047
AAAGGTCCAACTCTGTTAGAATGTAAAACATATTTGTATTCCGGACATTATGTGGGAGATGCAAGGGCATACAGATATCCGGAAGAAATGAAATATTATGAGGAAAATAAGGATTGTATAAACATTTTTAAGAATAAAGTTACAGAGACCGGTGTAATGTGTGAAAATGAATTTATAAATATAGAATCAGAAGTGATATATGATGTGAAAGAAGCTGTAGATTTTGCAGTAAACAGCCAATTTCCGGATGAAGGCGAATTGCACGACAATGTTTATTAGTTATAGCAGCACCATAAATTTATGACGACAGGAGGAAATAAGTATGTCAGATGAACGTATTATAAGTTATTCTGAGGCCATCAGAGAAGCAATAATGCAGGAGATGGAAAGAGATGAGAATGTTGTTTTTTTGGGGCAGGATATTTCAGGTGGCGGACACCGTGAAAAGGAAAATATGACAGATACTTGGGGAGGAAGCTTTGGCATAAGCAGGGGTATTTCCACAAGATTCGGAATAGAAAGGGTAATTGACTGCCCCTTATCTGAGGCAGGTTATATAGGTGCTGCCGTTGCTGCTTCAACTGCGGGTCTTCATGTAATAGCAGAGTTGATGTTTAATGATTTTTTATGGCTTGCAGGAGATCAATTATTTAATGGGGCAGCTAAGATAAAATACCTGTCATGCGGAAAGCAATCTTGTAAGCTTACTATAAGAACGGTCACGGGAGCGGGACTGAATGCCGGAATGCATCATTCCCAGTCCTTGTATGCGCTTGCCGCACATATTCCCGGAATTAAAATCGCAATTCCATCAACTCCCTATGACGCAAAGGGTCTTCTTGTCACTGCAATTCGCGGGGACGAACCGGTAATAATTTTTGAGAATAAAACACTTTATAATACTAAGGGACATGTTCCTGAAGAATCCTATGAAATACCCATAGGCAAGGCAAAAATAGTAAAAAACGGAAAGGATGCAACTATAGTAACCATATCACGCATGCTTTTTATTGCGTTAGAGGCTGCTGATATACTTGAAAAAAAGGGTGTCTTTGTTGAAATAATTGATTGTGTAAGCTTAGTACCGTTGGATGAGGAAACAATTATACAGTCAGTTTCAAAAACAGGGCACCTTGTAATAGTGGATGAAGCCACGCCGAGATGCGGTGCCGCTGCTGATATTGCCGCCATGGCAGCGGATAAAGCTATTGATTATCTGGATGGACCTATAAAACTGGTTACTTCTGCTCATACTCCGGTGCCTTTTAGTCCTGTGCTGGAAAAGATCTATATGCCTGATTCAATTAGTGTGGTAAATGCAGTATTGAATTCATTGGATTGAAAGGAGAATTATAATGCTGAAAGAAATTAGAATGCCGAAATTAGGCATGACAATGAAGGAAGGACTAATAACAAAATGGGAGAAAAAGGAGGGGGATTTTGCTGAGGCAGGAGATATTCTGTTTTCCGTAACGACGGATAAAGTAAATATGGATGTTGAAATGCCTGAAAACGGCTACTTAATTAAAATTATACATGAGGAATGGGACAATGTTACCGTTGGAGATATTATTGCATGGATAGGTGATGAAAATGATTTGAAGGCAGGTTTTGCAGAAGATACAGTTTCTGATTTGCATCCTCTA
>DCDU01000062.1:1836-2715 GCA_002316585.1 Firmicutes bacterium UBA1047
ATTACGTGCAACCCCTGCTGCCAGAGCATATGCAAAGAAAAGAAAAATAAATATTGATGACATACACGGGACAGGATTAAGCGGAAGAATTCTAAGAAAAGATGTTGAAAAGGCAACTTTAGTACAAACAGAAAATTATATGCCTATTATAGCCAACCGGTGGGAGGATATTGAGCTTACTCAAATTCAAAAAATTTCGTCCGAAAGAATGACGTCCAATTTTATGTCGGTGCCACATTTTTATTTGACTATACAGGCTGATGTTACTGAAATAATCGAGGCAATGAATAATGCCCGTGCAAATGATATAAAAGCAACTTTTACGGATGTTTTGGTATGGATGTTGTCAAGGGTAATTATAAGACATCCTAAAATAAATGCATCATATGTAAATGAAAAGATTAGAGTTTTTAAAAGTATAAATATAGGCATAGCTGCAAATACACCTAAAGGCTTATTGGTTCCGGTAATACATAATGCCGACAAGAAAAGCTTTATTGAAATTGTTCAGGAAAGAGCAAGACTGATTTCCTTGGCAAGGGAAAATAAATTGCTGCCTGACGATATTTCAGGAGGAACGTTTACGTTAAGCAATCTTGGCATGTATGAAATAAATTCATTCCACGCAATTATTAATTCTCCCGAGAGTACGCTGCTGTCAGTTGGAGAGATAACGAAAACCTTGGTCAAAATAAATGAAGGTATTGTTGAGAAACCTTTTGTTTCCATGTCATTAAGTTGTGATCATAGGGTTTTGGACGGTGTTACGGGAGCAAGATTTTTAAAGGATTTAAAAATGATAATCAAAAAGCCTTCAAAGTTGCTTGATGAAAATTTATTTTGATTTAAAGGAGGTAGAAATGTCAGAGACATATGATT
>DCDU01000190.1:0-3951 GCA_002316585.1 Firmicutes bacterium UBA1047
AAAATGTTTCATGTAAATGTAGTGGTGAACAAAAATGTGGCAGGTAAAGGTGTCGGAAGAAGCAAAAAAATAGCCGAGCAAAATGCCGCTAAAGACGCATTGTCGCAAGAAGGGCAGTTCAATGAATAAAAAAATGAAAATTATACCTATTTTTGTACCTCATATAGGCTGTCCCAACGACTGTGTATTCTGCAACCAAAGAAGAATAACAGGACAGAAAAATGTTGTCGCCGGAAAGGAATATGTACGGAGTATTGTTGAAGAATACATTAAAACCATTGACAAAGATACAGATAAAGAAATTGCATTTTTCGGAGGCTCCTTTACGGCAATAGATATAAAAGTTCAGGAAGAATTATTGAGTGTTACCAAACACTACAAGGATTTAGGCCTTGTCAGCAGAATAAGATGTTCCACAAGACCGGACGCAATAAATGACGAAATATTGCAATTACAAAAAAGGTACGGAATGGATATAATCGAATTAGGAATACAAAGCCTTGACGATGAGGTTTTAAAACTGTCAAACAGGGGACACAATAAAGGACAGTCCTTGGAGGCAAGCCGCCTTATAAAGGAGCATGGATTTATTTTAGGACACCAGATTATGCCCGGGCTTCCGGGAAGCAACAGGGAAAAAGACATAAAAACATGCATTGAGTCAATTGAAATGAAGCCCGACATGGTGAGAATTTATCCAACCCTCATAATTAACGATACAAGACTATACGATATGTATGAAGAAGGTTTATATAAGCCTCTCACCTTATATGAGGCGGTAGAAATATCAGCGTATATTTACAGTCTTTATCAAGTTAATAATATAAATGTTATAAGAATAGGACTTCAAAACACAGATTCCATCAATGAAGGTGAAGATGTTAAAGCAGGTCCTTTTCATCCTGCCTTCAGACAATTGGTGGAAGAAAGAATTTACTATACTGCATTGCTGTCTTGTTTAAGTGAAAAGAATTTAGAAGGCAAGCATATTGTAATTCATTCGCCTGACAATTTAATAAGCTATTTCGCGGGTCAAAATAGGGCTAACATAAATAAATTAAAAGAAGAATTATCAATAAAACAAATGTCCTTTAAAAAGAAAAAAGATGATATAATTGAAATATACCATGATAATAAAAAGTTAAGCAGCTTTCATAAATCAGAAATATATCAAAATTATCTGACAAAGCAATAGGGGGGATTTATGTACTTAAAAAAAATATATGTAAATGGATTTAAATCCTTTGCGGAAAAAACTGAAATTGAGGTTGAAAAGGGTATTACAGCCGTAGTAGGACCAAATGGAAGCGGAAAAAGCAATATTTCCGATGCTATTAAATGGGTTTTGGGAGAGCAAAGTGCAAAATCTCTTAGAGGCGGTAAAATGGATGATATAATTTTTGCCGGAACAGAAAAAAGATTGCCCTTAGGTTATGCTGAAGTAAGGCTTATTTTTGATAATGAATCAGGCATAATACCGTTGGAATATAAGGAAGTAAGCATCAGCAGGAAGCTGTATAAGACCGGTGAAAGCGAATACTATATAAATAAACAGCAGTGCAGACTAAAGGATGTTAAAGAGCTTTTTATGGATACCGGAATAGGCAGAGACGGTTATTCATTTATTGGACAAGGCAGGGTAGAAGATATTTTAAGCCCTAATTCTGATGTTAGAAGACAGGTGTTCGAAGAGGCTTCAGGAATTGTAAAATTTAAAACAAAAAAAGAGGAGTCTGAAAGAAAGCTTGAAAAAACAAAGAATAATTTAGAAAGAGTTGAAGATATAATATATGAGCTTAAGGAGCGAATTGAACCTCTCCATGAGCAAAGCATACGTGCCCAAAGGTTTATTGAAATAAGCGGTAACTTAAAAAAGTACGAGTTGAATTATTTATCCCATGAATATGAAAAACACTCAGAGCAGCTTAAAGCTTTGACAAACCAACGAGACGTTTCCTTAGAGGAAAAGATAAGGCTTCAAAAAAGAAGGGACAGCTATACAGAAATTATTGAATCTCAAAAGGAAAAGATAAATGCTCTCCAAAACAAAATAAATGAAACAGAAGCATTGAGGGATTCGAAGAATAAGATTCTGGAAAACTATAACAGCTTAAGCCAAGTTCATAAGGAAAAGAAATTATTGTTTGGTTCAAACATAGAAAGTGTTAAAAATGAAATAGATGCTCTAAAAAAAAGAAATTTGGAATTAACTGAAAATATCGATTTGATGATTCAGGAAAAATCTTCACTTGAAGAAATATATAAAGAAGATACTGAAAAATTCAATTCATTAAATACTGAAATAAAAGAATATAAAGCTGAAATCGATAAAATTGTACAATTGATTGAGCAGCAAAAAAATGAACTGTTTGAACTGCACAAGGAAATAAATAAAAACAATTCAAGTAAAAATACAATTGAATCATTAATAATAAACAATGGGGACAGAATTAAGCATTTAGACTCTGAAGTATATTCAGAAGAAGAAGAAAGACAAAACAAAACAGAAATAATTAATGAGCTCCGGGAAGAACAAAACAAAACAAAATTAATACTGAACAATAAGAAGGCGGAACTTGACCGTATATCCGAAGCATTAAGCAGCGGCGAAAAGAACAAAGAAACAGTAAATTCGGAAATTACTAAATTAAGCGAGAAATTAAGCGGCACAAAATCAAAAATAAATATTCTTTCCAACATGGAAGCTTATTATGACGGTTACTACAAAAGCATCAAGACGGTAATGAACAACAAGGACAGGGAGCCCTTGTTAGAAAGGTCTATATTAGGCACTGTAGCGGATGTCATAAAGACGGAAAAGAAATATGAAACAGCTGTTGAAATAGCATTAGGCTCTGCCATACAAAACATAATTGTCAATACAGATAAGGAAGCTGAAGAAATAATTGAATATTTAAAGAAAAACAAAATCGGGCGAGTTACATTTCTTCCTATTAATATGCTTGCGGAAAGAAGCTTAAGCAATTATGAAAGGGAAGTGCTTAAGGATAAATGTGTTATTGACACAGCAGACAACTTAATTGAAACAAATCCCAAATATGAAAATGTTATTAAAAACCTATTGGGGAGAATAATAGTTGTTGATAATCTGAATAACGGTTTTAAAATATCTAAAAGGTTAGGGAATTCCATTAAAATGGTAACACTTCAGGGAGATGTAATAAATGCGGGAGGTTCTGTAACGGGCGGTCATATAAGCTCAAATCAAAATCTTTTGGGAAGAAAAAGAGAAATCGATGAATTAAAAGCTAATTTCGAAGAGTTATCGGAGGAATTGAAAGAGAAAAATAATATATTAAATCAGTTGACTATTAGCATAAAGGAGTACAGCGGCAAATTAGAAGAAGTTAAAGGTATAATAAACGAAAAAAACAATTATTTTGAAATGAATAATTCAAAAATAAAAATGCTGATGGAGCAAAATGAAAAAACATCTGCTGCCATAAACAAATATAGAGAAGAAATTAATTTTATACAAGCAGAAAAAGATAAATATGAAAATGATTTAAACAATATAAATGCAGAAACGGAAAAGCTTAAATTACTGATTGAAGAAAAAGAAAAAAATATTGAAACAACCATATTGCAAAACAACTCCAACAAGTCAAAATATGACGAATATAACAATGCAATATTAAAGCAAAGAGATCAAGTTTCAGAAACTACTCAAAATATCAAGCTTATGGAAGAAAAACTTAACAATATCAGGCTTGAAATTGAAAGAAACGAAAATGCAAGGAAATCAAAGGAGGAAAGCTTAGACACCATAGACAACGAAATAAAGACAGCCGAGGATACGATTATTGAATACACAGCTAAAACAGAGGTATTGTCGGAAGAAATAAAAGTATTAAATGACAGTTATGCCAAGGAAAAAGAAAACCTTAAAAATTATCAGAATGAAATTTACGATTACCAAAATAAAATCAA
>DCDU01000190.1:4160-4300 GCA_002316585.1 Firmicutes bacterium UBA1047
TACGATTACCAAAATAAAATCAACGAAGCAAATAAACTTATAACTGACATTCTTGACGATGAAATGAAAATGAACGTTAAGATTGAAAGAGAAAGTTCGAAAATCGAAGATATTTCGTCAAAACTGTGGGAAGACTATGA
>DCDU01000010.1:0-164 GCA_002316585.1 Firmicutes bacterium UBA1047
TTTGACTTTGTACTTGGAGTACCCGGAGCAATGGGTGCTGAAATAAGAGATTTGTTGTACATGGTTGAATCAATTCCTGCCGGTTCTACTTGGACAGCTGCAGCTGTAGGAAGATTCCAGCTGCCAATAAATATCGCAACCATATTGTTAGGCGGTCATGTAAG
>DCDU01000010.1:329-3794 GCA_002316585.1 Firmicutes bacterium UBA1047
AATATTTATTATAAAAAAGGCGAGCTTGCAGCATCAAACGCTCAATTAGTTGAAAGAATCGCAAAATTATCAAGAGAATTCGGTCGAGAAGTTGCAACACCGGACGAAGCACGTGTAATTTTAGGGCTTAAAAAATAGGTAAAAACCGCGAAATTTGAACGGTATACATTTAATGAAGACAGGGAACGGCAAGCCGTTCTCTTTTTTATTCGGATTGCTTATGCTAATGGTAACTTTAGCCGATTTAAAACATATATTAATTAAGTGAATATAAAGGGAAGGGTTTGTATGGATAAGGATAGTCTTATATTTGAAGGTATAATCAGAAAATTAAATATTGATGAGGCTCCTGAAGATAAAGATACGGAAAAAGATTCATCAAACAGTACATATAAAGCGTTAATTTCATATATTACTTCATTGCCCCCACGTAATTTTGTACTTTTGTCATCTCTTATCGCAATTGCCCTCATAGATAATATTGATGCAAAGGACCAGATTATACTTGGAAAATTTATAAATAATATAGGCAATACAATATTGACAGCAGCGGCTCAGGAACAAATTAATATTAAAAAGGATAAATAAAAGAGCGGCATGCCGCTCTTTATTCAATTGCCAATTCAACAAGCTTCACAATTAAATCCTTGTATTCAATACCTATTTTCTTAAGCATTGACGGATATCTGCTTAAATCGGTAAGTCCGGGAATAGTGTTTATTTCATTTAAATATATTTTATTTTCCGGTGTTACGAACATATCTACCCTTGCAAGTCCGCTGCAGCCTAAAGCCTTGTAAGTATTTGCGGCAATTTCTTTAGCCTGAGCTTTTAAGTCATCGCTGATTCGTGCAGGACAATAGATTTTGGAATTATGCTGAGAATATTTTTCAACATAGTCGAAGAAGTCGTTCTTGGTGTCTATTTCATCAACCTCACCTATTAACAGTTCTTCATTGCCCACAACAGCGCAGCCTATTTCAAATCCTTCAATCATTGACTCAATAACTATTTTTTTGTCATATTCAAAGGCTTCCATAATTCCCTTTTCAAATTCATCATAGTTTCTCACCTTGCTTATACCAAGAGAAGAGCCGTTGTTTGCAGGCTTGATAAACATCGGAAGAGACAGCTTTTCAAAAGCTTTTTCATACAAATCTTTAATATTCAAGGTTTTTGAATTTACGGCTGACATAAAAGGAGCTGTTTTAATCCCTGCCATTTCACATATTATATGGGTATATTCCTTGTCCATGCATACAGCCGAAGAAGTCATATCGCAGCCGACAAAGGGGATTCCCGACATCTGGCACATTCCCTGAATTGTGCCGTCTTCTCCGTTCCTGCCGTGAAGAACAGGAAAAATACAGTCTATTTCAATCTTTTCAAAGGTACTGTCTTTTTCATTCAGCTTTATCAAGCCTTTAAAGTCCATACTTAACAGCACCGGGCTCAATTCATCCTGATGCCATGTATCATCGTTTATTTTATCAGTGCTTCCTTCATAATGAAGCCACTTTCCGTCCGCGGTTATTCCAATCAATGTTACATCATATAATTCTTCGGGAACATTGTTAATAATGGCAGCTGCCGAATGTAACGACACGGAATATTCGTCTGATTTGCCTCCAAACAATATGGCTAATTTAATTTTATTCATTTCCCCACTCCTTTAATTTATTTGCTATATATTCAAGCTGTAAAAACCTTGAGCCCTTAACTAAAATTGTGCAGTCTTCATTCAGATATTTCTTCAAATATACTGCTGCTTCCTCTTTTGTGTCAAACTCTACTATGTTATTGATATTGGCATTATCTCTGGCACCCTTTGCTATATATTTTGCTTCTTCGCCTATGGTAATTAATTCATCAATATGATGTTTTGACAAGTCCTTACCTACATTGTAATGCATATCATGGCTCATTTCTCTGTAGCCTAACATATCTCCCAAAACAGTGACTTTCTTTTTCGACTTGAATAATTCAAAAATATCCAAGGCGGCATTTATGCTTACAGGGTTTGATTTATAACAGTCATTTAAAATATTGCAATTATTTATATTTATGACTTCGTTTCTAAGACCTGTCTTTTCAATCTTTAAAAGTCCTAAACGAATTTCTTCGCTGCTCATGCCTAACTCCTGAGCAGACAAAATTGCAGCCATTGTATTTAAAGCCTGATGCTTGCCTAAAATATCGATGTGCAGCTCATCAAAGTTTTCATCACTTACCTTAATTTCAATGCCGTCCAGCCCCTGCTTAAATTCTTTCAGCCAGATTGTATTATTTTTATTCAATCCGAAGGTTTGCTTTCGTATGCTTTCTTTAATTTCAGTACCTCTTACTATTTCTTCAATTAACTTGTCGTCACCGAAATAAATAAACAGACCCCCGTCCTTAATTCCGCTTACAATTTCTAACTTTGCCTTAGCTATTTCTTCGATGGAAGGAAAATTATCTATGTGCACTAAACCTACACTTGTTATAATTCCAATATCAGGCTGTACTAAATTTGTTAAAAATTCAATTTCTCCCTTTCTTTCCATTCCCATTTCTATAACTGCAGCTTCGCAGTCCTCATCCAAGCTAAGAAGCGTATATGGAACTCCGATTTCTGTATTGTAATTTCCCATTGTTTTTTGCGTTTTATATTTTTGAGACAATACGGCGGCAGTAATATCCTTTGTGGATGTTTTTCCGTTGCTGCCTGTTACTCCTACTATTTTTGCTTTCAGCTTGTTTCTGTGGTATCTTGAAAGCTCCTGGAGACCTTTTACGGTATCATCTACTAAAATAACAGCAATATCATCGGGAGGATTCGGCTCGTCCTTATTCCAAAGGGTAGCTATGACCCCGTTTTTTACGGCATCCCTAATAAAGCTGTGCCCGTTCACCGTATTTCCTTTTATGGGTATAAAAAGACTGCCTTTGCTTAACTTTCTTGAATCGATACTTATACCTTTTATATATTTGTCTATATCAGAGCCTGTGCACTGAGCATTTAAAAGTTCAGCTGCTTCTTTTATTCTTATATTAATCATTAATAGTATCCTTTCAATTTAATATATTAATTATATTGTATATCGCTGAATTCTGCAAGATACAATCGAAGTCTCGTTCACAAATTTAATTGCTCCTTAAATCCATAAATTTTGTATAAGTCAATACAAAAAATGCCCTGCGTTGCAGAGTATTTTTTAGTATTAATTATTTTGTAATTATTGCTATAAACTTACCATTATATTGAACATAATCTATTTTATATCCCAACTTTTCAAAATCTCTTATTTTAATCATCGTACTTGAATCTACTAAAACGCCTTTCATATCAATCTTTTCTTCGCCTCTTACTATATATGCTTTCTTATTTTCATTGTCCCAATCAACTTCTTCTCCGAATGATTCGCTAATATATCTCAGCGGAAGATAAATTCTACCTTCAATTATTGTATAAGGCTGAAAATC
>DCDU01000168.1:0-1983 GCA_002316585.1 Firmicutes bacterium UBA1047
TGGTAGGTCATTCGCACCGAATTCCCAAATTTTGCGACGTAAGGAGCAGAAGATTTGGTGAATGAGACTGCGGGTATGGGGACACACCTACCTATTCAAAACAGCTTCCTCCTATAAACTCTCTTAAGATTGATGTGTTAGGTATTGCGCTTTCATCTTCAATCGGAAGGAAGTAGCTTAAAAATTTCAGCAGTCTTTGCCGTTCAGAATAAAAGACACTGTTTTCATCAATTTCCATTATAATCGGCTCTGCATATTTTTTAAGAACACATAGTTCATAAACCAATGCAGAGTTAAAAATTGCATCAGCATTTTCCTGGAAAGGGAAAATATACTTTTCGGTACCCTTCACAACATTGTCCCATAATTCCATAGTTTTTAAAGCATTGTTTCCCCTGTGGGTGTTGTCTCTTACAATACGCCTCAAAAGCCTCAAGTCGGATGTTGAAATGCGGTTATGTCTATCAATGTTAAGCTGTGTCAATGCACTTATGTATATTTTAAACTTATTGATTTGAGGAATGTTCTTTGTAAGGTCATCATTAAGCCCATGAATTCCTTCGATTATAATAATATGGTCTTTCGTCAGCCTTACGGGTTCTCTGATATATTCCCTCCTGCCTTTCTTAAAATTATATACCGGTATTTGAACTTCTTCTCCTGCAACCAAATCAAGCAGCTGCTCATTAAAAAGTTCCAAATCCAAAGCCTCTATGGTTTCAAAATCATAATCTCCGTTTTCATCCTTCGGGGTTAGATGTCTGTCAACAAAATAATCATCAAGGGATACTGCATATGTTTTTTTGCCGTTTACTCTTAATTGAATTGATAATCTTTGTGCAAATGTTGTTTTCCCGGAAGAAGAGGGGCCTGCAATGAGCACTATTTTAATATTTTTGTCATTGGTAATTTCATCTGCTATATATGCTATCTTTTTTTCGTGAAGCGCTTCATTAACACGTATCATATCACTGATAGTGCCGTTGACGATCTTTTTATTTAATGCGCCAACATATGCTACATCCATTATTTCCCCCCAATCCTCAGCTTCCTTGAATACTTTTGAAAGTTTCTTTTGTTCAATATATTCCGGAAGCTCAAAATTGCTTTCACGGGTGGGAAAATTTAATATAATTCCGGGATAAAATAATCTTAAATCAAATTTATTGATAAAGCCTGTGTTGGGAGCAAGGTAGCCGTAAAAGGTATCATAGTATCCGTCTAATTCATAAACCCTTATTGAATCTTTATTCCAATACTTAAGCATTTCTACCTTATCCATCATACCCTGAGCTGAAAATATATCCGAAGCCCTATCAACGCTTAAAAAATTAGTTGTAATAGGTTTTTGCGCAGCAATAATTTCCTGCATTTTCTCTTTTATTATGCTGAGATGCCTTTTAGATACCAAATGTTTATATTGAAGCTCTGTATAAAGCCCCTTATTTAATGAATGATTTATTGAAACATCTATATCGTTATAAACATCCTTGCATGCCTTAACATAAATTAATGACAATGTGCGTACATAAATTCTATGACCATCGTGATTAGTAATATCTATAAATTCTATACTGTCGTTTTCTCTAAAATCCCTGCTGCAAAGTCCCTTTAGTTTATTGTTTACTTTAACACCCAAATAATTAAAATAATCATTTTTATGATATCTTTTCAATATGCCGTACAATGTTTCATTGTGTGCTACTTCAATTGTTTCATTTGTTCCGACTATTTTTACTTTCATAATTCCTCCCGCAAAATTTTTCGACTACTTATATCGGATACAATTTCCAATCCGTTTAAATATGATAAATTCCCTTCAAAACCGTCAAGCACCAATTTGTATGCATGCAAAACCTGATATTTCTCATTGTCTTTTTTTCCGTATTTTTTATCTCCTGCAATGGGATGTCCGATTGATGCTAAATGAGCGCGTATTTGATGAGCTCTGCCTGTTTCAATTTCTACTTCAAGCCATGTATA
>DCDU01000168.1:1988-4211 GCA_002316585.1 Firmicutes bacterium UBA1047
TGATATTTTTCATTGTCTTTTTTTCCGTATTTTTTATCTCCCGCAACGGGATGTCCTATTGATGCTAAATGTGCGCGTATCTGATGGGCTCTCCCTGTTTCGATTTCCACCTCAAGCCATGTATACATTCCCTCTGTCTTCACAGGTCGGGCATAGGTTATTGCTGTTTTTGAATTTTCACTGTATTCATTAATAATTTTTACCATATTTTTATTTTCATTTTTAATAAGATAGTCCTTCAGCTCCAAATTATCTTCTATGATGCCGTGTACCTTTGCCATATAGTATTTTCTTATTTTTCTCTCACGTATTGCCTTATTTGTTTGTTTAAGAGCATCATAATTTTTTGCTGCAATTACAAGACCGGAGGTATTTCTATCCAAACGGTTGCACACTGCAGGCTTAAATGTAAAGCTTATATTTTCTTCTTTTGCATCCAAGTATATTTTAATTTCGTCAACTAAATTTCTCATGCCTGTTTTGTCCGGTTGAGTGCTTAAGCCTATGGGCTTATTCACTGCCAATATATTGTCATCCTCATAGACAGTTTCAAAGTGTATGTTTGTTTGTTTTAATGTTTTTTTCTCTCTGAATTTATCAATAGTTTCATCAGACAAATACAACTGTACAATATCATCCTTTTTTAAAACCGTTTCAGGCTCTGCTTTTGCATCATTTAACTTTATATTCTTTTTTCTTATCATTTTATAGATAAATGACTGATTTGCCTTGTTGAGATACTTTTTTAAGAACCTGTCTAATCTTTGGCCCTCTTCGTTGTTAGTAATTTTTATTTCCTTCATATTTTCTCCGTATTTTCAAAAGACTTATCCCCAAAGACTTTCCCTAATCAAAAGAGGTGTGTACACCTTCCTCCCTACCTATTATATCAAATATTTTTCAAAAGTATATCAATTTGCAAAAATTACATGTTTTTATTAAATGTGGATATTGAATACATGTTCTTTTTGTGCTAAAATAGTTAGAGTGACTATAGCCAAGGGGTGACACATGAAAAAAATAATTAATGCGATAAGAGACTTTATATATAGTATTACTGATTACGGACTGATTGTAACCGTAATTGTTGTTATGGCAGTTATATTGGTCTGGAGATTTGACTTGTTGTTCAGCAAGGGAATTAATAAAGATAGAATAGAAGACTTGCCCTTAATAAGCGAAGTCCCTGTTGAGAAAGACCCTGAAGAAGAGGAAGACCCTACGAAAGAGGAGGTTCCCGAGGTTGAAATACCGTCAGGATTAATGGCTACCGTCAGTATTCCTCAAGGTTCATTCCCTTTACAAATAGGAGAAATTTTATTAAACAACAATTTAATTGAAAGTAAAGAAGAGTTTCTGACCCGCTGTGTTGAGCTTGATCTGGATACAAGGCTCCAAAGCGGAACCTTTGATATCGAAGTGGGAACACCTCTTGATGACATTATTAAAATACTTGCAAATGCTTATTAAAAACAGCCACGGTCAACCGTGGCTTATTATTTTGCAGACATTCCTAAAGAATGTGTCCTTAATATCTTTGATTCACATAATAATCTATAACCGATTTTTTCCTTTTTTCAGAAAATACATTTTCTTTTTTCAGCACACTTAAAAGCCACAAGCTTTTAGAATGAAGCACAGCATATTCATAATCCTTCAATAATATTTCGTAAAGCTTGCCTTCCAATAATGGTGATTCCATTTTAATGAAATATGATTCCACATTTTCAAATTGAAGAAACCTTAACAGACGGAAGGAAGTTTTATCCTTTTCATTGTAATAATAATCAGCTTCACTTAAATATTTGCTGTAGTAGCTTATGTGCTTTCCTTTATCTTTTATATCCTGAGCTATCATGCGGTGGTATTTTGCCATCATATTGTAATATTGATAGTTGTACATTCCTTTTTCAAAGCTGTCAATACGCTGGAACGGTTTAATATTTTTATCAAGCATATATTTATAATTAAGCTCTAAATATTCTTTTTTATTAATGTCACCATTCATATGCTGAATTATAAGCATGTCTCTATGTTCAAAAAAATCATCAAAAATTGTTTTTTTAGGTTTAAAATAATTCATGTAATCACTCTTTCTAAGCTTTTCATACCCATTGCTAATTTTAACAGATAACTGTGCTTTTAGCAAGTAAAAATAGAATCCCAAAAAAACAAAGCCGCCGGTTTAACCGGCGGCATATTGGCTAATTAATAGCTCTATCT
>DCDU01000168.1:4349-5857 GCA_002316585.1 Firmicutes bacterium UBA1047
CTCTATCTCTCAATCCTTCTGGAATATCTTCAATATCATGATTTACACTTATTATAAAATTAACATCAAATGTTTTGGATAAATAATCTAATCTTTCTATGACAGACTCTAACTTTTCCTTTCCTGACTTAGCTATTTTATATAAACCGTCTATGTAAACTTGTTCTACATCATAGTCTGTAGCAATTACCCCGCATACGAACCCCTGGAACTCTTCATCATTAGTAAGTCCAAACTCTTTTGTGTTTATGTACCTTATCCTGTAATCTAAATCGAATATGTGTCTGTTGTTTGCTTCTAAAAAAACCATCTTGCCGTGAATGTTATCTATAGCCTTGTTTGCCATATCAATCATCCTTCTCGTCTTACCCGTACCGCTATGACCACAAACTAATTGAACCATAATAATCACACTCCTATTTTTATTTTATAAAAGTAAATTACACTTATATTGTACCACATGTTGTAAATGTTTACACCAATTATTTTTAGATTTTACAAATTAATTAAATTTGCTTTTGCTGCCTTGATGCCTGTTTTCGGATTCCATTTTATAAAGAATTTCATCCTTTAACCGCCACCAGCTCATACCCCAGTTTACAAAGAGAGAATTTTCCTTAGGTGCTCTTCCTGCTAATCTTTGCACAACAATATCCTTATTTAAATGTTCAAGGAAAACAACAACTCTTTCCACATATTCATCCTTGGATATAATGTTTATTTCATTATTTTTATACAATCTTCCCATTTCGGTATTTTCCATTATATAAAGTGAATGAATTTTAACCTGTTCAATCTTTAAAGCAGACAGTATCTTTGCTGTCTCTACAGTATCTAAAACATTATCACCCGGCAAGTTTAATATAATATGTGTACAAATTTCAAAATTATACCTTTTAATCCTCAAAACGGCATCAATAAATTCCGCTAAGGTATGACCTCTGTTAACATTTGATAAAGTATGATAATTAACTGTCTGAAGTCCTAATTCAATAGTGATGTTGACATTGTATTTGCTGTGTATCTCATCAAGAAATCTCAGTTTTTCATCGGATATGCAGTCAGGTCTGGTGGAAATCGCTATTCCCACAATATTATCGGCAATCGCATCATTTATATAATTTTTGAACTTCTCTGTGTCCATATATGTATTTGTATAATTTTGAAAATAGGCTATAAATTTATCAGCCTTATATTTTTTTGAAATGTATTCCATATTTCTTTTTAACTGCTCTTTTACGCTTAATGAGCTATCAAGCATTTCAAAACCGGTTCCCACTTCCGCACAAAATGTACATCCTCCATAGCCTAATGTTCCGTCTCTGTTTGGACATGTACATGGAATGTTTACAGGAAGTTTATATACTTTTTCCCCATATTTTAATTTTAAATATTCAGAATATTCATTATATAATTTAATCATATTTTTCCTTTTAATAATAATTTTTCTATTATATCATTATAATTAAGTTAATTGATTTTATCAATTAATTTACCATTAATTAATA
>DCDU01000168.1:6010-7923 GCA_002316585.1 Firmicutes bacterium UBA1047
AAATAATATTAATACAAATTTAAATAAAGGAGGCTTCATATGCGAATAAAAGAAGGTATCGTTCCGACTGTATTGGGAACAGTTGTCACAGCAACGGGAGTTGCTCTCAGAAACACAGATTTACCGGAGTCCTACAGAAATGGATTAATCGGATTCGGATTGGCAAATATTGCTTTAGGCTCTGCTGAATTAGTATCAAATAACATGCAGCACCGCCGCATAATGACTAAAATGACAAAAATGGCACCTTTCAAATAGACCTGAATCCATTTGACTGCAGACAACAAAAAACATGCCGCAGGGCATGTTTTTGTTGTTGATTAAAACTTCATGCAAAAATCACATACAAAAGCGAATACAGACCGGCTATTCCGATTAAAATGTAAACAATTCTGCCTAATTTAGTCTTCCAGCCTCCAAACAGATTTTCCACTATATCAATTTTTGATATTCCATACAAGCCCCAGTTTAAAGCTCCTATTATAATAAGAATTGAAGCTATTGCAGTTAATATTCTCATAATTCCTCCTCAATATTGCATAATATTAATACATTATATTGGATGAGAAATGAAAATATGTACAAAGCTTAAACATTTTTATATAATTTCAAATATTTCCGAAAATTCATGATAAACTCCCGATTCATTATTATTAAACCGGGAAGTGTAATCCGCAGCACTCTTCAACTTATCTGTTGCATTTTTCATCGCAATTCCAATGCCCGAATTTTTGATAAGCTCAATGTCGTTATTGTCATCTCCTATTGAAATTACCTGACTTGCATTTATACCTATACTTTCCGTATATTTTTTTAAGGCACACCATTTGCAGCCCTTTATGTTAAGAACCTCCAAAAGTGACCAATTGCTTATATTCTGATTAAGTATTATATTATATTCACCGGGCAATTTTTCAATATCTTTTTTAAATTCAATTAATTTCTGATAATCATTAAAATAGCAAACCGATAAAATATTATTTATTTTATCTGCTTTAAATTCTTTATGTTTAGCTCTTCTGTAATCTTTCTTGATATAACCTAAGTATACTTCTTCGTAATTTTCGCACTCGTAAATCAGGTCATATCCCTCATGATATTCGTCAACATGAATTACCGGGTTTAAATTATGTTTAAGCCCCAATTCATATATGCTTTCAAACAATGAAAAATCCAAATAATTGCTTTCGATAAACTCATCATTTACATAACGCCTGACAACGGCACCATTGTTTGCTAAAATTACCGGAGCCACAGACTTAATCCTGTCTGTTAGGGTTTTTGCCATATAGTAATTTCTTCCCGTTGCTATAACTATATGTATGCCCCGCTTGTGAAGTTCATTTAAAATATATGCATTTTTATCGCTTATTAATTTTTCATCATTAAGAAGTGTACCATCTAAATCCAATACAACCATTTTGTATTTCATAATTGTCTCCCGTGCCTTTACCTTTACTTGATTATAGCATATATTAAGATAAAAAAAAAGACATGTAATTAAACATACATAATCCAACTTAGTATACGCAGGGGAATTCATCAAATTGGGTCAGGTCATAAAGGGCATACATAAAGCCGAGATTTCTCCCGGCTCTTATTTGATTCTTATTTATTTATACTATTCAGCTACAGTAGAATACATGAAATATTTAAATCCTAACGGGCTTGCAAATGCGCCTTCAAGTACGGGATTTCTCATATAAATATCTGTATAATAGTAAAGTGGGCATATAGCTCCAGTTTCCATTAATACATTTTCTGCTTCATGCATTAAGGCAAATCTTTCTACAGGGTCTTTAGAAGCTTTTACTCCAGCAATTATCTTATCATAAGATTCAGCCCAAGTTTTTCCGCCTTCTCCCTTGTAGGAATATCCTGCATAAGATACATGTTCTCCCTTACCAAACTGA
>DCDU01000168.1:8124-8533 GCA_002316585.1 Firmicutes bacterium UBA1047
CCTAACCAACCGTTTCTTGCAACGGAATAGTCTCCGTTTTTACGAGTGTTAAGGAATGTTGACCATTCTTGTTTTTCTATAGTCATGTTGATTCCATATTGTGCGTAAGTAGCCTGGAGATTTACGGCAATTGCCTCATGACCTGTTCCTTCATTTGTTAAGTAAGCAAGTGTCGGGAATCCGGCTGAAACTTTTCCATTTTCATCAACTGTAAATTTTCCTGTTGATTCGGCAACTTCTCTTAATAAAGCTATTGCTTCCTGAGTATTCTTTTCGTAGTCTGCAGGGTCTACGCTGTAGTAGCCTGCTCCGTCTCCGTTTGGACCGTTATGCTCGATATATTCAGAGCCGTCGGGTTCTGTTAATCCCATAGGAACAAATCCTGCTGCTTCTACCTGACCTGCCTGAC
>DCDU01000168.1:8664-10215 GCA_002316585.1 Firmicutes bacterium UBA1047
TGACCGATTTCTTCAACTATATAAGTTCTGTCAATCATAAGACCAAGTGCTTTTCTTATTTTTGCTTTGTCAGCTTCATCGAAATCTGCAAAAGCTTTATCATTTACGTTATATGATACGTAGTATGTTCCAAGCTGGCCTTCTATGAAAAATTCATCAGGATAACCTGCCTGCAATGCTTTAATCTCATCATTCGGAACTTGGTCAATAAACAAATATGAACCGTTTTGATAGTTTGCTAAAGTTGAACTGTCATCATCATTGAATGCAAACACGATTTCATTTGTCAATATAGAATCTGCATCATGGTAATATTCATTTTTTTGCATTATCAACTGACTTTGTGAAAATTCAACAACCTTGTAAGGTCCGTTTCCGATGTAAGTATCAGCTACAGTAGCCCAAGCTTCATTTCCTTCAACAACATCAGCTTTTACAGGCATATATGCCGGGAATGCTGCCAATTCATTGAAATACGGCACGTCTACAGGAAGAACAACAGTCAGTTTTTTTCCGTCTTCAGATGCTGTTATGTTAAGCTCTGCATCAGGATTCACTATATTGCCTTCATCATCAGCTTCAACCATTTCCGCATAACCATCCACAACTTCAAACATATATCCGTAATCTGCTGCAGTAGCAGGATCAGCTGCTCTGTTCCAAGCATAAACGAAATCCTGAGCTGTTAAGTCGGAACCGTCGCTAAATTTTAAGCCGTCTTTCAGTTCATATACATATTGAACTTTTCCATCATCTCTTTGCTCAGCAACCGGTAATTCTTTTGCCGCATCTGCATATAGCTCAAGAGTACCATCTGCTTTTTGACGATAACCTACTAATCCCGAAAATGCATGGATTATATAAGTAGCACCGTCAACCGCACTGTTAAGTGCCGGGTCTATAGTGTCCGGATATGCTCCAACATGAACTGTTATACTATCAGCAATTTTCGGTGACTCCGGTGTTTCAGGAGTTTCCGGTGTTTCCGGTGTTTCTGCCGGTGGTTGTTGATTATTTCCACATGCTGCTAAAGAAAACACCATGGCAAAAACTAAAATCAAAGATAAAACTTTTTTCATTACTTTCCTCCTATAATTAAATATATATTAATTAAAAAATTAATATCACAGTACAGGGACATTCCCTTAAGGTATATCCTCATGGGCTTACCCTACTTAAGCTGTGTCCCTCTCGAATCGGGGACATTCCTCTAATGCTTACCTCAAAGACTATCCCTTCATTAGAGGTGTGTCCCCACACCTATTATCTTCCTTTAAACATGAATGCATGCAACCATATGGCCCGGTGCCACTTCTTTTAACTCAGGCCGAACTTCCTTGCATTCGTCTGTTGCCCTTTGGCATCTTGTCCTGAAAGGACATCCCGTAGGCATATTAAGAGGGCTGGGCACATCACCTTCAAGTAAAATTCTCTTATGGCTCCTAGCATAATTAGGGTCGGGAATAGGAACTGCCGACAATAATGAAATTGTATACGGATGCAGCGGATGATTATATAACTCATCAGAAGGTGCTAATTCCATCATTCTTC
>DCDU01000048.1 GCA_002316585.1 Firmicutes bacterium UBA1047
GAATATCTTCTTTTGCTCTGTCTAATTGATTATTGTACAAATAAGCCGCCGCTCTGTTGCAGAACACTTCACAATTACCGGGGTCCAAGCTTAACAGTGTTGAAAACAGCTCTGCCGCTTCTACATATTTTCCCCTGCATATTTTGCACAATCCTAATTCATTTAATGCATCTTTTTGAGTATTATTTATTTTTAATACATTTTCAAAATATGTTTCCGCTATATTATACTCTCCCATAGTTCTGTAGGCAAGACCTATGAAAAACAACAAATTCCACCATCCGCTGAAATCTTTTACCAAAGGCAGCAGCATGTCCAATGCTTCGGCCGGTCTTTCCTTCAACACAAGATTGTACCCATTTTCATAGTCAACATATGGCTTTAATTGAATTAATTCATTTCTTATTTCTTCTATTCTTAAATTATCATCATCCAATTCCTGATGTTTTGACCAAATCAACTCAGCCTTTATATATTGCTGTTTTCTCTTATAATAATAACCTAATTTATAATAAGCCAATGGAAATTTATCATTATAGTCAAGACACTTTTCAAAATACTTATTGGCTTCTTCCAAGAATAATTGGCTTAGCTCATCATCTTCTTTATCATGAAGCTCCATTCCCATCTTCTCCAAAGCTGATGCATACATAAAGCAGGTTTTTTCATTTTCTTTATTATTAATTAAGGCTCTGCCGTAAACTACACTGTCTTCTGTTTCATTACCGTTATTTATGCAATATATAATATAGGGCATCAAATCAAAATTAAGCTCTGTAAATATTTCCTCGTAGTCTTTTATGTATTCAAAGCTGCTGTCAGTTCCCAAAATACATATAATTCCGTCAACAATGTTATTCAGAGTTATTCCGTCTATTTCATTTTGCTTATTTATATCTTCTAAAAGCTTTTCAACTCTTATGGGTACAGGCAGTTCCTTTTTTGTTATATAAGTTTTGCCTTTAAAGTTTACAGATGCACCTTTCTTTAATGTTATAAAGGAAATATCATTTCTTTTTTTTAGATAATATTCTTCAAAATACTTATTGCTTTTCATTATAATCAGTCTCCCTTAGGTAATTAATATCATATGTTTCACATCTGTTAAAAATATTGTTCTTTTCTCTATAAATAAATAATATAACATTTCCTCCTATTTCAGCTATTCTGAAATCATTTATAACTTTTCCTTCAATAGAGAAAAAATACTTATTTTTAAATTCATTGTCATTTGCCAAGCGGCGTTTTATGTTTTTAAATTTATCTTCAGAGTCCCTGTCTAAATAATCAGGAAGATCCTCGTGTTGATTGTTGAATATATAGTCAAATTTTAAGGCTGAAATAAACTCATCGTTCATCTTATTGATGTATCCTATATAATCATACAATATTTTGTAAAGTTTTTTTCTGCTGTGTGCTTTATTATATAAATCATTTTCCTGCCAGTATTCACTGAAAGATTCATAAAATGTAAAGGCTGAGTAAGGAAATATATTGTTGATGATATATTTTAAAGAATTGTCAAAGTATTTTTCGTTGTAATATTTATCGACCAATTCTTCAATATCCTTTAATTTAAGTATTTCTTCCAAAGTAATATACTTTGTGCATATTACTTCATATGGAGCTTTCAGCCTGTATTTTATTTGGTGCTTGTCTTTATCGTCGTATATTTTTGTTCCCTTTAATACTTTTAGGAATCCGAGCTGAATTTTCTCAGCATTGAGATTATGTATTCCGTCAAAAGAGGTTTTAAAGGAAGAATAATCTTCGTATGGCAGCCCAGCAATCAAATCAAGATGCATATGTGCATTATTGCTCTTACTTATTTCTTCAATTACGCGGAACAGTTTATATTTATCCATGTGTCTGTTGATTTCACGCAAGGTATCTTCGTTCAAGGACTGAACGCCTATTTCAAATTGGAACATATTCACAGGCATTTTCCCAATAAATTTTAAGAACTCATCATTTATTATATCTGCTGTTATTTCGAAGTGAATTGTCATATAATTCTTATTGTTTTCTGTTATATACTGCATTATTTCCATGGAGCGCCTGTAATCGGCATTGAATGTTCTGTCAACAAACTTTATTTGCCTTGCCTTAGTATTCAAAAGCATTTTTAAATCCTTCTTAACTCTTTCCATTGAAAAAACTCTCATTTTCTTATCGATGGAAGACATACAAAAGCTGCAGTTAAATGGGCATCCTCTTGAAGATTCATAATATATTATTTTATTGGTGAACTCATCATCGACCTCATATGGATAATTTATATCATCGAGATTATTTATAATCTCTCTGCTATCGTTTATAACTATATTTCCGTTTTCTCTGAATGCTAATCCTTTAACTTTATACAGCTTAGGATTTGTTTTTTGAATTTCTTCAAGAAATTCCTTAAATGTTACTTCACCTTCTCCATAAATAATATAATCAATAAATGGATTTTTCTCCATCATTTTTTTTATTTCAAAAGATACTTCGGGACCTCCATATAATATCTCGGCTTTATTTTTTGCTTCCTTTAATATGTATGATATATCATTTATATAATTTATATTCCATATATAGCACGAAAAACAAATCATATCAGCATCTGCAGCCAAAATTTCGCCCAATATGTATTCTAACTTTTGATTTATGGTAAATTCTTTTATTTCAATGTCAAATTGACTGCAGTATTTTTTTAAATATCTTACAGCTAAATTTGCATGAATAAACTTTGAATCTAATGTTACCAGTAAAACCTTCATATTCTTATCCTCATAAGCCCTGATTTATTCCTGATTATTACATAATCTTCCGTTCTTCGCACAACCTTGCACCTTCCTAAAAGAGGATGGTTAAATAAAGGTCGTTTCAAGCATTCCTTAATATCCGGAATCTTATCCTGTATTTTTAACTTTTCGGGATTTATTGTGCCCTTTCTCAGTTTGTACAAATATACAGAAAAACTGCTCAGTATGTCCGGGTTGTTGTCGGAGTCAGATTCATCTCCAACAGAAGCATTTAAGTCATAAATAAATCCTTCTTTTTTAAATATATATTTTAATGCCTTGTATTTGTCAATAGTATCGTCATCAAAAAGTATAGGTCTGGAAATCAATTTTATTCTTTCTTTTTCGAAATCAATTATGTAATTCTTTTCCGCCGACATTTGATTATTGGTAAAGAAATCTATGATTGAAAAGTTTATCAGCCTCTCCTTAGTTAATTCTTCAATACTTTCAATTGTACCATTCTCCATGAATTCATAAATTGCAGATGAAATTAGTATAGCATTTAATATAACATTTTTATTGAACGTATAGAAGGTAACTGCTTTTAAAAGCTCATAAATTGTATTCTCCCACACTGTATTTGATATGACTACGGGAATAATTTTAAACTCTAAAAGCCCATCATTGATATTTGACGGCTTTTCATGCTGAAGCCGGTAATTGATAACTTCATCATTTCCGTTCATATAGAGGCCAAATAACTCAACTTCTTTTTTATATCTTTTAACATCAAAAATACACCCTATATTATCTTCATAAGGCATAAGACATTTTACCGTAATTAAAAATAGCTGAAATTCAATGCTCTCCGTATCATCATAGCAGAAACTAAGAAAGCCTTTTATTTTTGATTGCATATATTCTCCCTAATCGCAGGGGAATGCAGCAAAT
>DCDU01000162.1:0-157 GCA_002316585.1 Firmicutes bacterium UBA1047
CTCTTAAAAAGGAAGTGCCTTCTCTCTCTAAAACTACAATTTACAATACATTAAATTACTTAGCTGAGTTAAAGCTCATAAAAGTTTTAGCAATAGATGACAATGAGGCTCATTTTGATGCTGTTACGGCAGAGCATGGTCATTTTAAATGTGATTC
>DCDU01000162.1:362-2429 GCA_002316585.1 Firmicutes bacterium UBA1047
GATTTTGATATAGATATGGATTCATGTAAAACAGAAAAGCTTGAGAATTTCATAATCAATGAAAAAGAGGTTTATTTTAAGGGTATCTGTCCGGGATGCCTTTCTAATATAAATTTAAATTAAATCGGAGGAAATGAAATGGAAAACAAAACACTTGAAAATTTAATGGCAGCATTTGCAGGAGAATCACAGGCTAACAGAAAGTATACGGCATATGCAAAAAAGGCAGAAAAAGAAGGTAAGTTAAATGCGGCAAAACTTTTTAAAGCAGCTGCCGATGCAGAAACTCTTCATGCATTGAAGGAATTTGAATTAGCCGGAAAAATAGGAGCAACAGCTGAAAATTTAGTAGATGCAAAAGCAGGTGAAACTTATGAATATGAGAGCATGTATCCTGAATTTATAAAGGACGCTGAATCAGAAGGAAACTCAGCTGCCATAAATGCATTTACATTTGCAATGAAAGCTGAAGAAGTTCATGCAAAATTGTATCAGGAAGCATTGGATAACATAGACGAAACTGAAGAAGTATTTTATTATCTTTGCCCTGTTTGCGGCAATATAGAAAAATCTGTTCCCGACAGATGCAGTATCTGCGGTGTAATGGGCTCGAAATTCATTAAGTATTAATTATAAAAGTCCTCTACGGGACTTTTTGTCATTTTAAAGAGTATAAACAAATCGTATAGGGATAGCAATTTTGTAATTTGTCAATATCTATTTAGAAAAAATTCTAAACAGGTATTGACTTTTTTATTTGGGTATTGTATATTCTATTTAGAGATATTTCTAAATAGAAAGAGGTGATTCTGTGGGATTTGCGGAAACATTTAAGGCGCTTTCTGACCCAATAAGAAGAGAAATATTAGTAATGCTGAAGGAAGGAAAAATGTCTGCAGGAGAAATAGCCGAACATTTTGATATGACTGCTGCCACGATTTCCTATCACCTGTCGCAGCTTAAAAAGGCAGGATTGTTGTTTGAAACTAAATATAAAAATTTTATTTATTATGAAATCAATGTTTCGGTATTTGAAGAATTAATGTTGTGGTTCACACAGTTTGGAGGTGTTAAAAATGAAAACTAAGGTTGACAAATTAATGATTATCAGTACTGTGGTTTGTTTGCTTCCGATAATTTTATCCTTGGTTATGTACGATAAATTACCTGATAAAATGCCCATTCACTGGGATATAGAAGGAAATCCGGATAACTACGGCTCAAAGGCTTTTGCCGTCATAGGACTTCCGTTTATGATGGCAGGATTGAATTTAATTACGCACTTTGCATTAAATTCCGACCCTAAAAGGGAGAATTCTTCGGTTGTTCTAAAGCTTATAGGAAAATTAACCGTACCTTTTCTATCCGTTGCCTTAGTTCCGATAACTTTATTTGCCGGATTGGGATATGAAATTCCGATAGAAAAAATAGTGCCTGCTTTTGTCGGTTTATTATTTATAATAATAGGTAATTATCTTCCAAAGAGCAAACAAAACTATACTGTTGGAATAAAACTGCCATGGACATTGAACAATGAAGCAAATTGGAACAAAACTCATCGTTTGGCAGGATACTTGTGGATAATAGGTGGTTTATTGATGTTTTTAAACAGCTTTTTAAAGATATATTGGATTCCAGTATTCTTTATTATAATTTCATGCCTGATTTTCATACCTGCAATATATTCTTATATTTTGTACAAAAATGGACTGCAATGATGGCTGTGCTCATCTTGCAAATAAAGAAAGTGGCTGAGCCACTTTCTTTATTTGACTTGATACATTCCGTTGGTTTCCATATATTTGAATATAGCTTCTCCGTGCTGCTGTTCTTCCTTTTGAATATGGTTTAAAATATTTCTTACCTGTGGGTCCCTAAATTCAAATATGGCTGTATCGTATGCACCTGATACATATTTTTCGGTCATAAGCATATCGGTGCAAAGATCTTTGTCAGATTTGTTAGTTCCGGATGTACTTCCTTGCGGTTGGAATGGATGCTGCTGAGTCATCTTAGATTGTTGATTCTGCATTTTCATTTGGGCTCCTGATTGCTGTTGACCGCCGG
>DCDU01000162.1:2646-3426 GCA_002316585.1 Firmicutes bacterium UBA1047
TGCTGTTGACCGCCGGATTGCTGTTGGCTGCCGGGCTGCTGCTGACCGCCTGATTGCCCCATTGATGGCATTTGTCCCTTCAAGAGCTGGTCGATAGTGTTATAATGTTCCATTTCCTTTTGTGCATTTTGTTGAAAAATGCTTTTTAGCTGCGGGCATGATACCATGTTGGCATAATTTTGATACTTTAGAATGCAAATTTCTTCATGGTTTTTTTGATCTTCTAACAGGAATTTTTCCTTAGTACTAAAATTCATTTGAACACCTCCGATTATATTATTTTCAAAATATCAAAATATATCCGTTAAAAAATTTTTGATTTTTGATGTTTATAATCTTAGGCAAATGTAAAAACCTTTATGTGATAAATGCTTGTAAGAGAGATTTGAATGAGAAAGGCGCTGATTTTTCAATCAGCGCCTCAAATTTTAATTCTTATTCTTATGCTTTATTTTTTTCTTTAGCAAAGAATTCTTTTGTAAGTTTAAATACTGTACCGCTCAGGAACAATACACCTATTAAGTTTGGTATAGCCATCAAACCGTTCAATGTATCTGCCAAGCTCCAAATGAAGTCCAATCCGCCGATGGCACCGATTACTACGAAAACAACCCATATTATTCTGTATGCGAATATTGGTTTTGTTCCAATAAGGTATTCAATACATCTTTCACCGTAATATTCCCAGCCTAAAATTGTTGAATAAGCAAACAGTACAAGACCAATAGTTACAATATATCCGCCGCCCGGAATAGCAGTATCAAATGCCAATGTTGTTAA
>DCDU01000114.1:0-147 GCA_002316585.1 Firmicutes bacterium UBA1047
ATATTACTCCTCTTGAAGCGGGACTTGGATTCTGTGTAAAATTAGGCAAGGATAACTTTATAGGCAAGGAAGCTTTAGTAAATCAAAAAGCAGAAGGGCTTAAAAGAAAGTTAGTTGGTTTTGAAATGATTGACAGAGGAATACCAA
>DCDU01000114.1:222-5280 GCA_002316585.1 Firmicutes bacterium UBA1047
AATGATTGACAGAGGAATACCAAGAAGTAACTATGAGGTGTATGCAGAAGGAAGAAAAATCGGATATGTAACAACCGGAAGTTTTTCGCCTACCTTAAAGAAAAATATAGGATTAGCTCTTATAGATTCATCATATGCCAAGGAAGGAACGGAAATAGAAATAATAATCAGAAATAAAAACTTAAAGGCTGAAATAATCAAAAAGCCGTTTTATTCAAAAAAGTATAAAAAGTAGTTATTACGAGAATTAAAAATTATATATTGGTTATTTATAATACTATCTAAAAACATTTATCAGGGAGGAAATTATGAAATTATTGGAAGATTTAAAATATGCCGAATCACATGAGTGGGTGAGAGTTGAAGGGAACAAGGCATATATAGGAATTACGGATTATGCCCAGGATAAGCTTGGGGATGTTGTTTATGTGGAAATGCCTGAGGTTGGAACTATAGTTGAAGCGGGAGACCAGTTTGTTGTGCTTGAATCGGTTAAGGCAGCTTCTGATGTATATGCTCCGATATCGGGAACGGTAGTTGAAGTCAATGATGAGTTGGAAGATAATCCTGCTTTAATCAACGAGTCGGCATTTGATGCGTGGATTGTTGCAATAGATATGAGCCTGCCCACGGAAGTTGACAGCCTTCTTTCCGCTGAAGAATACGAAAGAATATACGAATAAAGGAGTAATTATGGCAAGGTATATTGGAAACACCAATGATGACAGAGATAAAATGCTAAAAGAAATTGGTTATAAGGATATAAAATCTCTGTTCAAGGCTGTTCCGGATTCAGTACTGTTAAAGAGAAAATTAAATATACCGGAAGCTTTGTCGGAAATGGAGCTGATAAAGTATATTAAATCATTGTCAAATGAGAATTTAAATACAGATGATTACACATGTTTTTTGGGCGGAGGAGCATATGACCACTACATACCTTCTGCAATAGACCAATTGATACTCAGACAGGAATTTTATACGGCGTATACGCCATATCAGCCGGAAATCAGCCAAGGAACATTGCAGGCTATATTTGAGTACCAGACTATGATAAGTGAATTAACCGGACTTCCGGTTGCCAATGCATCAATGTATGACGGTGCATCGGCTTTGGCGGAAGCTTGCGTAATGTCGTGCGAAGCAACAAGACGAAATGAAATATTAATAGCAAACTCTGTTCATCCGGAAAGCCGGCAGGTTTTAAATACATATGCCAAATTCAGAAATATTACTGTAAAAGAAATAAAATATAATAATGGGCAAGCAGACTTAGATGATTTAAGCGCAAAAATAAGCAATAACACCGCGGCAGTAATTGTGCAGAGTCCAAATTTTTTCGGCATAATTGAAGATGTTGAGGCAATTGCCGAAATAGCTCATAAAAACAAAAGCCTTTTGACCGTAAGCGCAGACCCTGTTTCGCTGTCAATTTTAAAAAGTCCCGGAGAGATGGGGGCAGATATTGCCGTAGGGGAAGGTCAATCACTTGGCAATGTGCTTAACTTTGGAGGTCCATACTTAGGATTCATGGCAGTGACAGAAAAGCTGATGCGAAAGATGCCCGGAAGAATTGTAGGACAAACTTCGGACAAGGAAGGAAGAAGGGGATTTGTACTTACCCTTCAGACTAGGGAGCAGCACATTAGAAGAGAAAAAGCAACTTCAAATATTTGCTCCAATCAGGCATTGAATGCATTGCAGGCAACTATGTATTTAACATTTATGGGCAAGGAAGGACTTAAGGAAGCTGCAAAGCTTTGTTTTAACAAATCTCACTACGCTTATAACGAATTAATTAAAACAAATAAATTTAAATCCTTATTTACAGCTCCTTTCTTTAAAGAATTTGCTGTAATCAGTGAAAAACCTGTAAATGAATTAAATGAAAAACTCCTTGAAGATAAAATAATCGGCGGCTATAACTTGGAGAAGGATTATCCGGAGTTAAAAGACGGATACCTTATTGCTGTAACAGAAAAGAGAACCAAAGAAGAAATAGATGAATTGGTTAGAAAGGCAGGTGAGTAATATGCAGTTAATATTTGAAAAGAACAAAAAAGGCAGAAAAGCATATTCACTTCCTGAATGCGATGTACCGGAAGTATCGTTGGATTTAATAGACAGTAAATATTTGAGAAATGATGACCCGAAGCTTCCCGAAGTCAGCGAGCTTGATGCGGTTCGTCACTTTACCCGAATTTCTCAGAGGAATCATGGCGTTGACTCAGGATTCTACCCACTCGGCAGCTGCACAATGAAATATAATCCAAAAGTAAACGAATTAGTGTCAAGGTTTGACGGGTTTTCAAAAATTCACCCGTATCAGCAGGAAAACACAGTCCAGGGAGCTTTGAAACTAATGTACGGACTTGGAAGTATGCTTTCTGAAATAACAGCCATGGAAGCATTCACACTTCAGCCGGCAGCAGGAGCCCATGGAGAATTGACAGGGTTAATGATAATAAAAGCATATCACCAAAACAGAAAAGACGAAAAAAGAACAAAGATAATAGTTCCTGATTCAGCTCACGGAACAAATCCGGCATCTGCCGCAGTTGCCGGATTTGATGTGTTGGAAGTAAAATCAAATGACAAGGGTTTGGTTGACATAGAAGCATTGAGGGCTGCAGTGGGTGAAGATACGGCAGGATTCATGCTTACCAATCCAAATACTTTGGGGCTGTTTGATGAGAATATTTTAGAAATATCTAAAATTGTTCATGAGGCAGGAGGCCTAATGTATTATGACGGAGCCAATGCCAATGCAATTTTAGGCATATCAAGACCCGGAGACATGGGTTTTGATGTAGTGCACTTAAATCTTCATAAAACATTCAGCACTCCTCACGGAGGAGGAGGTCCGGGGGCAGGTCCTGTCGGAGTAAAAAAACATCTTGCGGGATTCCTGCCGGTACCTGTTATTTCTAAAAAAGAAGATGAATATTCCATGGATTATGACAGACCGCTGTCAATAGGAAAGGTAAAATACGCTTACGGCAATTTTGGCGTATTGGTCAGAGCATATGCGTATATTTTAAGCATGGGTCCCGACGGACTTAAGGAAGTTGCGGAAAATGCCGTATTAAATGCAAACTACATTGCTAACAAGCTTAAGGATAAATACTTCCTTCCATTAGATACGGAATGCATGCATGAATGTGTGCTGTCGGGGTATTGGCAGAAAGAAAAAACCGGAGTATCCACTCTTGATATTGCAAAAAGACTGTTGGACTTCGGATTCCATCCTCCGACAATTTACTTTCCGCTGATTGTTCATGAAGCTATGATGGTTGAGCCAACCGAATGCGAAACAAAAGAAACATTGGATGAATTTATTGCCGCAATGAGGCAAATAGCTGATGAAGCAGAAAACAATCCGGAAATGGTAAAAACAGCTCCGCATACAACGGTTATATCAAGATTAGACGAAACTGCAGCGGCAAGAAAGCCTATACTTCGCTACAATAAGTAAAATTAACATAAGTTAATATTATGTTTAAAGGGTTATATGTCCCTTGAATTTTCAATTTAATTTTTATTGGATATATGTTTCGGGCAAATTTATAACTGCTTGTAAATTTGCCTATTTTGCTTGAATGTTATTTATCATAAAGTTTTCGAGCTTTTTGACAGATTCTTTTTCTGCCTTAGTTATTGAATGTAAATAAGTTTTATCTACTACTTGGACGGTATCGCCTAACCTTGTAGCCATAGACATTAAATCTGCACCGCTATTAGCCGACATTGCGCCATGCAGATGCTTTATACTCTTCTGGTAGAGGGTTAACGAATAGATGTTGCTCTAAGTCTGTAACCTTCATATTCCGAATCCAAGCTTCTAATGTGCTGCTAACAAAATTCGGCATGCATGATTTGCGTACGGAATTCGGTGATTTAGGTTTAGAGGTTTCGTATTTTGTGTGATTGTCTTCATTGTATCTTAGTAGTTGCGTAGAGATATCAATTGAATTTTCTTCAAAATCAACAACCGGGACAGTTAGTCCGATAGTTTCTCCAATTCGATATCCCATGCCAATGGCGGTCGTAAAGATTGTTTTAAATACCTCGGACTCATTGTTTATAAATACTATTAATTTAGCAATTCCTTCTGCTGATAATAATTCAGTATAATTTTTCTTTCGCTCAACATCAACGCCAACATTTTCACAAGGATTTTTGGCTATTAACTCCCATTCAACGCCCTTACTTAGCGTATGTGCCATTATGGAGAGATACAACTTGACTGATGCAGGGCTGTGAGTTTTTAATTTCTTGTTTTTAAATTGTACAATTTTTAGCTTTTTAATCTTTCCTATAGAATCATTGCCGAATTCTTCAAGCAGGTGATTGTTGTATGCATTCAAATATACGCCTACTTCTTGTGACAGCTTTTTATCCCAGAAATAATTTAGGCTGTATGGCACTCCGCCCTTCCGGACCCTGAAACGATATTTATTATCGCCTCTGAATTCAATGCTCATTTGTTTTTCATCCTTTTGTATATATCATCGTTCAAATTGAACGGTGTTAACTAAACATGGGATTTCTCAATTTGAAAGCTTGGACTTGGTAGCCAAGCTTATACCATGTATTCTATAATTGTTGTACAGCCATTTATTAAGCCGTAGATGCATTTTGTAGCTTGGTTAATATCCCATTATACGTCGGCGCTTCTTTCGCACATTTGTGTGCGAAACGTGGATGCCCTATGCCCTATTTCAGGGTACACCTTATCAGAAATCAACCAATCCAATTTTGGCTTCGTTAACCGGCTCAAAAATGAGCCGGTTAGTACAAACTACTATATCCCGAGCTCTTTCTTCAATTCTTCATGTGAAATAGTATAATTGTCGCTTTTAGCTTCTTCTAAAGTTTTTAACTCTGTTTCTGTTAATTTGGTATAATCAGGGTCCCAAGCTAAGACAAGCTTTTTTATAAATTCAAATGCAAATTGCTGATCATCTTCAGGGAGCATTTCCATCATTTCAATTACCTTGCTTGTTATTTCACTCATCGTAAATTCCTCCTTATTTATAAATATCTCCACGTGAGTCA
>DCDU01000114.1:5573-5713 GCA_002316585.1 Firmicutes bacterium UBA1047
AAATATTCTAGATGATAATTTTTTATCCGCAGATTTAAGAAACTTACTAGCAGGTTTTTTATATACGATTTTCAATTGTACCTCCTATAAAATATCTGTATATTTTATTTTGCGGCATTTTTAAACGAGTCTTTATACTA
>DCDU01000212.1 GCA_002316585.1 Firmicutes bacterium UBA1047
TTATTTCTATTGCTTTTTCTATATCATTCATCCTTATCCTCCATTAATCTTTCTTAATTCTTCAAGCTGTTTTCTACGTTCATGAATATTATCGCTCAAATCAGCTTCTTTCAAAGCTCCATTTTCACCGTTACAACTATCCTTATGGTGATTCTCGAATATTCTTACTTTTTTATGTTTTCCTACCGCCCAACGTTCAACGATAATATCGTGTTTATTCCTGCATCGTACAGCTTCTATATATTCCGAGTGTGCAGCCTTGCAAATAGGACAACAATACCTTATTTCGATGTACGCCATTAAATCCTCAATCCCCTTTCCTCCGCAAACCTCAGCCTAACCGCCTTCAATATCGCATACACCCCTCTTTCGGATGTAAATGTCTCCAAACTTGCTTTAGTTACCCTTTCGGATATATCACCCTTCCGGAGAGGCTCAATCGCATCCTTAAAATAAACTATCTCAATTACCTCTCTAACCGTTCTTTTCGATGTATAGTAAACCTTTTCAACTGCTAAGATATCAAGAAGCTCTGCTAATTTCTTTTCAACCTGTTTTTCTGCATATATAACAGCCGCTTCCGTAGGCTTTCCGATGCCATTACCTTTTTCATGCTCACGCTGATAATTTTCTAAAGCCTCTGCCATGTACTGAGCCTTGAGATTACGGTATGAAGGCTTTCCTTTGGCCGCATAGAACCTAAAAGCCTCCGTAGCATAATCTCTGATATGGTCTTTTTTCATCGGTATACTTTGTTTGTCCTCTTGTCTTTGACCTCAATTCGATTTATAACGATTAAATCGAACTTGCGGAGCATATTCTTAACTAATTTAATTGCCTCATGTACTTCATTATTTCGCTCATTCTTACTGTTTTTCCTGCTCCCTTTGTCAACCTTTTTTATTGCTTCATAGGCTGTCAAGTCTAAACATCCGCTTTCATTTCTTCTTGGATCCTTGTTATCTGCCTTCATGATTTAGCCTCCATTATCTCAACTACAACCTTATCGCCTTGCTTATAAACAAAATCATCTTGGAATCCATCTATATACTGATTGTTGTCGTTCGGTAGTATCTCTGATTTTTGCAATGCATCTAAAATATATTTCTTTGCAAATGCAACATTGTCCTTATCCCTTTTATAGGTCTGTTCATACCAAGTAAATTTCAATCTTACCGGTCTACTAATCTTTGTTTTGACTTTTTTTAAAAACCAAAGGATGTCATCCTCAATACCCTGCTTATGCCTGTTGCCGTTATATTTATTTTTGTTAATTTCATCTATGTACTCATTTAAACTCGGCAACCTAAAAGGTATTTCAATTCGGATCATTCAGCATCCTCAAAACAATCATACAAGTCTGTTGTTCTTTTATGTAGTTCGCTATATACTGAATATCCTATTTCGCCTGTTTCATTAAGTCCGTCTATATAGTCAAGTAAATCATCGAATATCTCATTGCTTTTTTCTCTATCAAATGCCATTTTCTACTTCCTCCTTAATCCTTCCGGAAACTCCCTGAGCATATTTTTTTCGCTCATAATAGAAATTAGACTGTCTTTCATAAATACAGGTATATTAGCTTGTCTGCATTGTTCAACTATGCTTAGAATCCATTGTTCTTTTGGAATAATCTTATCTTTGCGGTTGCCTGTTTCAACTCCGATTATTACCCAATCAATCAAATAAATTGTTGAATGCAGTGTCCAATCGCTTATTTTACCGTGTAACGGTTCTATCGAAAGAAACCTCTTTGCATGTCCTTTGTAATTACTGCCTGTTGCTTGGTATAACTCACATCCGCGATTTATATAACTATCTTCATCTGTTACAGTTGTTCCAAACCACATATAGCAACGATAATCTAATTCACTTCGATATATTTCCTTGAATCTCTTTGGATTCTTAGTCAAGAACAAATAATTGTGCCAATCCGCTTTCGTGCAAGCTTCCCATACCTCCATTATCCATTCATCAGGAACCCAATCGCCGAATAAATCCGCCATGCTGCAAACAAATATATTTTGTCCTTTGGTTTTTCTTGCAGGTTCATCAAGTCTATAACGGTGGAATGTTGGGTTAAAATCAAATGGATATGGAGCTTTTGTGACTTTACCCATATTGTTTTCTGTGTACATAGGTTCCTTTAAATCGTGAACTTTATCGCTGAAACAAGCTTGCTGTATCGTCCCACCAAACCTATTTGCTATCTTCCTTGCATAGCAGTATTCGCAACCATGCAAACACCCCGTTACAGGATTCCATGTGCTATCGCACCATTCTATTTTTGTTTTATTCATTTTCTACTACTTCCCTTTTTAAATTATTTTTTATATCCGTTAATGTCGCTTGAATACTATTGATATTTCTTTGTATGTCATCTATCTCCGGTGGATATCCTGCTGATAGATAATCATCTAACTTATCAGGTAAATATTTTTCGTACCAACCGTCAATACCATGTTTTTTCATAACACCTATTAACTTTTTGAGAATTTCCATTTTCTCTTGTGAATGTTTTAAGCTGTATATTTCATTATTCATTACCGCTATTTGTTTTGCTAATTTGGAGCCTAACGTATAACCTATGTTTCTCTTATCGGCTTTATCCTTTATGTATGCTTCGACGAACTCCTTCCTATCGCTATAAAAAGGAGTTCTATCGCTATCCATTTTATTCATAATGATGTACATCAACATATTTGCATTAATCTCAATATTCCCGTATATCGCCTTCTTCACAGTTTTAATAGCTCCGCTTTCCGGGTAGTAATACATTAAACCTATTTCTGTTGGAATCTCCTCTTTTTTAATTAATCCTTTCGGAGCAACTAAATATAATTCATGACAATATGGTAAATAACAATGATATTTTACATCTCTTAAAAAATCACTTCTATCAACCTTGACCTCATAAATAGTAATTTTAGGTTTTGTCCAACTCTTTTTTATTGCAACACCGTCAAATATATATAAACCTTCTTTATTTGGCGTAAAAGTTCCACCGTTTTTACATTCAGTTATAAAAAAATCATTAGTATGTATTTTACTTAAAGCTTCTTTTACTTCATATGCCTTTACCTTCATCGTCAATCTCATCGCCTCCTAAATTTTTTATTATCAGTAACCCCATCGCCGACATTCCTACTAAAACACCACCCATAAACGCTATTAACATCAGTATCATACGACCCCCTTTAATTAATCCATTTAAGTGTTGTTATACCATTGAAGCCTTTCTCCCAAATATACCATGCGTAAGCCACCGCGCTACCTCCACCTGCTTTCATCTTCTCAAATTCACCATTTTTCGCACATAATATTCTACTACTCGACACATATACTATTTTAGGAGGATGCTTATCAAACAGTCCTCTCCTTGCCTTACCTTCAAGGAATTGTATCTTTAAAAACATTGCTACCTTATTGCCTTCCGGAATTAAATCCAATGCCTTCTCAATAAACTCCTTTGCGTATTTATAAGGAGGATTAGTTATTATATCTCCGTGGAAGATATCGTTTTGCTCGAAAAAATCTACCCCCCCTACTCCGTAACCTCTGTTTACTAAATCTGAGGATATTACATCATATCCATATTCTTCTAAACGCTTTGACATATGCCCTTCACCGCAAGCAGGCTCCCATATCTTATTATTAAATTTCTCTTCACTTAACAGTAAGTCAATCGCCACAGGGTCAGTAGCATAATAATCATCTGCTTCTCTTTCCTTGCCTGTATGGTTAGATGCTCCTAATGTCGCATATATACTTCTGCTGTTACCTGTCCAATCTCTACTCATTTACGCCCTCCTGTATGCTTCTTACTTTACTTTCAAACTTCCTTCGTGCTATTGCCTCTAAATCATCGCCTGTATAATCATCACTTTGTGTAAAGTTATGAAATTTATTAGGCTTGACCACTTTAGATATTTGTTTAGGTTTTTCTTCTTTGAGAGGATATACGCTTTTCCAATTACCCAAGATGCTTTGCTCCAAGACTTTAACCTTTAATTCATCTGTAGCTGCTAAACTATCTAATTTGTTAAGTAGCATGCTTGCAGCTCTGTCGGTTAACGGAGCTTTGATTTTATTTCTCATGATAGAGTAATCCCTTAATGCCTGTCTTACATTTTCATCCCCTGAATAGCTGTCGAAAACACTATATATAGATATATTGTCATTCTTGTTATCATTCTTGTTTATCCTGTTACGGTTCGGCGTTGCTTTCG
>DCDU01000159.1:0-10178 GCA_002316585.1 Firmicutes bacterium UBA1047
ATAAAACCATATGGCGACACATTAAATGACGGAATGGTTCAAATGAGTTTCACACTGCCTGTTCCTTACGGTGATGAAGCAAGTGAAGCAGCAAAGCAATTAGCGGAAAAAATGGGATTTGAAGACCCGGCGGTTGTATTTTCCAAGGACTTGGGGGTTGGCTACACATATTTTGTAATGTATGGAAAATGCACTCACACAGTTGATTATACAAATATTGAGGTTCCTAAGGTTGATATTGAATTCATGGAAAGAGAAGAAGTTGAAGAATATATCAAAGAAAATATTAAAAGAGATGTAGTGATTGTAGGAGCATGTACAGGTACGGATGCCCACACTGTCGGAATAGATGCAATCATGAATATGAAGGGTTTTGACGGTCACTACGGGCTTGAAAGATATAAGGGAATTGAAGCCATTAATATGGGCAGCCAGGTACCGAACGAAGAACTTATTGCAAAAGCAATTGAAGTAAAAGCAGATGCAATATTGGTATCCCAGGTAGTTACACAAAAAGATGTTCATATTGCCAACCTGACACAATTGGTTGAAATGATGGAAGCAGAGGGACTGAGAGACAAAATGATTTTGATTTGCGGAGGTCCTCGACTAAACCACGAGCTTGCACAGGAATTAGGATACGATGCAGGTTTTGGTGCGGGAAGCTATGCAAATCATGTTGCAACATTTGTTGTAAAAAAAGTTGTTGAAAGAAATTTAATTTAATAGTATGAGACATGAGATTCTTCGCCTGCGGCTCAGAATGACACGCTGCTTTGCAGCTTATCCTGAGCAATGCGAAGAATTTCTTTCTCTTTTTATATTTATTAAAATATCATTGCATAAGCATGAATATATGGTAAAATGTACTAAATAGGTAGTAGCAGGGGTGAAGCTAATAGTAGCATTAGTTAAAAGACAAAAATAATTACCCTGTTCACGGCAGGGTAATTAACAATTAAAAGTTTTCAATTCGTCAGCTATAGCCGACTTATTTTTATACTTTTTTTAGTTGGTAATATAGCTAAATATTATATAAAAACTCAAAACAAACTTTTCATATTGTTTCTTATTGATACCGCTCTTATTTATATAATTGAGTCCAATTCGCGTCTGTTAATAAATTACTTTTTCCATTCTTTTTATATGATAATTTTCCTCGAAGCATCTCTTACACTGCAGCTTAAAAAAGGAATTGCAATCGGAATTATTACGGTAATCATATCAATGATAAAGTACGTATATTTAATTTATTATAAATTTAATTTATCCAATGTATCACAAATGTTTTTCTTTCTTATGGTTAATATATTGATTCTGATAATTGCGGCATTTGCCCGAAAGACAAAAGAAGAAAAAGAAAAAAAGGATATTTTGTACAGAGAGCTTTTGGATACTCATAAAAAGCTCAAAGAATATACCGATGAGTTGAACAGGCTTTCTGTAATAGAAGAAAGAACTAAAATCGCACGAGACATACACGATACCTTAGGTCACAATATGACAGCTTTGATTATGCAGCTGTAGATGGCAGAGCATTATGCAAAAACCGATATGGAAAAATCAGCCGAAATGCTTAATAATTCTCTAAAAACAGCAAGAGACAGCCTGTTTGCAATAAGAGAGGTTGTTGAAACATTGAGAGGAAAAGAATCAATTTCGCCGGAAATAAAAATAAAAGCTTTAATTGAACAATTTTCCGAAAAAACCGGCGCAGAAATAGACTTAAAAATAAGCGGTGAAATTACAGGTGACAATCCGGCAGACTCAGCAATATACCACATATTGCAGGAAGGAATGACAAATGCCATAAGGCATGGCAATGCATCTAAAATCCGGATTAACCTTATATATTCCAAGGAATGTATAAAATTTAACATAAAGGATAACGGAGCCGGGGCATTGGTTTTTGTCGAAGGCTTTGGCATGAAGGGAATAAGGGAAAGGGTGGACTCCTTTGGGGGCAAAGTTGAATTTAAATCACAAGAAGGATTTATTATAGACGGAATGATAAAATTGCAGTTGGGAGGATAAGAAAATTAATATGGAATATTAATATCTTATTAATAAAAAATCGGAGGAATCAGAATGAAAAGAAAAATAGCATTGATATTATCACTGCTGCTTATATTATTGACAGTCTGCAATACAAATAATCTTTTAGAATACAAAAAGGCAGCGGAAAAAAGAGAGCAAATTACAAAAGGTCAGACCTCAGGGGCATTTACAGTGATTACGGAAATTAACCGGGACGGGTTGACGGCAGAAGAAATAAAAGAGCTTAATTATATTAAAGATATGCAGGGCAGCTACAGTGTTGTTTTCGATGAGGATGAAGAAAAAATAATCATCAGAAATTACATGAATTTAGGAGGATTGGGATATGATTTAGAAGTTTATATTAACGGGGAAGAAATGTCCATGAAGCTGCCTGTTGTCGGGAAGTATTTAAAAATAGACAAAGAAATTATCTCAGTCGATGAAGAAGCTTTCGAAAAAGAAAATCAAGTTATTTCAGAAAAGACTATTAAAGAACTTACTGAAAAGTGGCTCGGCTTAATGAATGAAGAAGATGTTTTCAGAGGAAAAGGCATTATACTTACAACTCCCGACGGTGAAGTTAAAACAACGGAATATACGATTAAGCTAAATAATGAACAAATAAAATCACTGCTTAAGGATTGTGCCGGAATATTGCCTGAAGATGAAAATTTAAAAGCATTTTATGAAAAAAACATTCGTGCAAATGCAGAATTTCTACAAATTAAAACCTTTGAAGAATTCATTAATGATATTATAAAAGCTGCCGAAGAATTTTATGTTGAAAAATTCAATTATACGGCATATGTTGATATTGACGGATATATCGTAAATGAAATTATTGAAATATCGATAAAGGCAATTGATTCCGAAAAGGAGGGAGTAGTAGGAATGGATTACAATTTAGATATAAAAAGCTGGGATATTAACAAAGAGCAAAAATTTGACTTCCCGGTTCTTACGGATGAAAATACTTTAAAAATAGAAGACTTGGACGTGGATATGCCTAATGCCTTCATAAATAATTAGGGGTGACGTATGTTAAAAATTGAAAATTTATGTAAAAGCTTCGGCAGTATAAAAGCAGTGGATGACATTAGCTTTGAGGTTAAAAGAGGCGAAGTCTTTGGGCTCTTGGGACCCAACGGTGCGGGAAAATCAACTACAATTTCTATAATATCCACTCTTCTGCCTCCTACAAGCGGTGAAATACTGTTTGAAGATAACAGTATTTTTAAGAATCCTAAAAATATAAGGCAGAAATTGGGCGTTGTACCTCAGGATATTGCCCTTTATCCCACACTTACAGGCTATGAAAATTTAAAATTCTGGGGGAATATATACGGGCTTAAGGGTACGGAGCTTAAAAAAAGAATATCCGAAGTAGCAGATATCATAGGTTTGAACGGGCGATTAAAAGACAGGGTTGAAAAATACTCCGGAGGGATGAAAAGAAGGCTGAACATAGGCTCGGCGCTTCTTCACAAACCGGAGCTTCTCATTATGGATGAGCCTACCGTGGGAATCGATCCTCAGTCCAGATCACACATTTTGGATACGGTATTAGGATTAAATGCCCAAGGAATTACAATAATATATACCAGCCACTACATGGAGGAGGTTGAGAATATTTGCAGCCGAATCTGCATAATGGATGAAGGAAAAATAATCGCATCGGGAACCCAACAGGAATTAGTGGAATTGGTAAAAGAGAAAACACAGATAAATATTAAGTTAGACAATATAAACGAGGATTTGTTAAACGGCTTTAAATCAATAAACGGAGTTTTTGATGCAAAAATTTTTGAGGACATGATTACGCTTTACGGTGAAAACGGAGATACCATGCTTGCTGAAATTATTTCGAAGGTATCAGAGCAAAAAAGCAAAATTCAGTCAATAGATGTTCAAAAGCCCAACTTGGAGGCAGTATTTCTGCATCTTACAGGTAAAGCTTTAAGAGATTAAGGAGACTATTATGAAGGTAATAAGTATTATCATAAAAGATTTGAAAACCGTACTTAGTGATAAACAGGCGATAATAGTCACCATGCTCATGCCATTGATTTTAATGACTATTTTAAGTGTTGCTTTAAAAGGCTCATTCATTGACAGCGGCGATAATGAAACAGAAAACGTAAATATAGCTGTTGTAAAACTTTATGATGAAGCAGCGGATTCTCAAATGTTTAAAACAACATTGGAGGAAAGATTAAATATTAATCTTTCGGGAGATGAAGTGCGGCCGGAGGAAATATTCTTTGAGGATTTTTTAGGAAGCGAAGAAGTTTTGAAGCTGATAAATTACAGAGTTGAAGAAGAAAACACGGCTATGGAGCTGTTAAATGCAGGAGAAATTTCCGCAGTGATAATCCTTCCCGAAAGATATATTTATGACATGAAAGTTAATCTTCTGACACCATTCAGGAACAATGTGAATGTTAAGGTTCTTACTCATCCGGACAAAAATATTGCCGGCGAAATAGTAAAATCCGTAATGGAGGCATACACCAACACCATGTCATCAATTATAATAGGCAAGAATGTGCTGATTGAATCAATAGGAGCCAATGACCTTGGAGAAGGCGGATATGAAAATATTGATAAAGTAATGGAAGGCATGACATCCATGATGGAAGAAGTAAGCATCAATATTGAGGATGTTACGGTTGAAGGAAGAAAAAATATAACAAGTGCGGAATATTATTCGGTGGCAATGATGACCATGTTTATTCTCTATGCGGCAGGACAGGGAGGCAGGATGCTTTTGGAAGAAAAGGATAATCAAACTTTTCAAAGAATGGTCATTGCCGATATTTCCAAAACTCACATTTTAGCGGGAAAGTTTATGACTGTATTTTTGCTGGCATCCATACAAATAACGGTAATGATGATTTTTTCATATTTTGCGTTAAAGGTTAAGTGGAGAGACATAAACTCCATTGTTGCGCTTAGCTTCTCAACTGTTTTTGCGGTAGCAGGATTGGGAGTTTTTATTGCTTCCCTAACCTACCGTACAGAAAACTATAGAATAGCAAATATGTTTGAAAATATTATCGTACAGGTGATGGCACTTTTGGGCGGAAACTTCTTCCCAATTGATGTGATGCCGAAATTAATTCAGAAGTTAAGCTTTTTTTCCCTTAACGGCGTAGCCCTTAATTCATATTTGAAAATTATTCTTGGCTACGGTCTTGCTGATATTTTAAACAATGTTCTCATACTTTCAGCCATAGGAGTTCTGTTCACTGTTATGGGAGTTGTAATATTCAATAAGGAGGTGTCTGATGATGCTAAGCATAATAAAATTAAGACTGCTAAGGCTTAGAGATGATTATATGGTATTTTTAGTTATGACGGCAATGGCAATGGTCTTTACCGCGGTATTCGGATTTTCCTTCAACAGCTACAGACCATCCGTAATAATAGTTGATAAAGACAAAACCCCATATTCGGAGGAATTCGTTAATGAGCTGAAATTAAGCAATATTTTTAAATTTACCGATTCAGATATAGACAGTGCTTCCCTGCAGGTGGAAGAAGGAGATGCATTGGTTGCATTAATAATAAATGAAGGTTTTCATAACAGTATTGAAAATGGCAATAAAATAATTATAGGGCAAATTAAGATAAAGGATGACACTTATATTTTTACATTGCAGGAAACCGTAAGGAGTATAATTGCGAAAATGGCAGGCAGCGAAAGAATTGCAGAAGCTGCTGCGGATTTTATTTCTTTTCAAAAACCAACTGCTGACAGAGAAGAAGCAAAAGCATCGGCTTACAAAGCCGTAAAGGAATCCTGGAAATATAAAAACCCCTTGAAAATTACCTCAACAGTAGCTAATACAAATATTCAGTCCGGTTATGACGGTCTTAAGCATTCAATGATTGGATTCACCATATTTTTTTCAACATATACCATGGTTTTTTCAATAGGAACAATACTTAGTGATAAAAGATATAAAACATGGGAAAGGATGCTTATATCTCCCGTATCAATGTCCTCCATATTAGGCGGTACGATGGCAGTTTCCTGCCTGGTAGGATTTATTCAAATGGCGGTATTAATTTTCGGAGGCAGATATTTATTCGGAATGGATTGGGGTGACAGCATGGCAGGAATTATTACGGTATCAACTGCCTTTGTGTTTACCGTAACAGCAATGGGACTTATGATGTCCGGCATTGTAAAAACCCAGGCTCAGCTTGGTGCGGTAGCACCTGTTGTTTTAACCAGCTCCGCAATGCTTGGAGGCTGTATGTGGCCCCTTGAAATTGTAAACAACAAAGCGTTGTTATTTTTGGCGGAGCTCACACCTCACAAATGGGCAATACAGGGGATGGAATCTATCGCAGCAAGGGGCATGGGCTTTGAAGCAGCAATAATGCCAACAATGGTACTGTTGATAATGGGAATAATTTTCTTTGTAATTGGAGTAAAAACGGTGAAACAATAGTATAAAGTAAAAAAATTGAATTTAACAAATGAAAATAAGCTTGATAGTGATGAAATGAATACTGACGGGGACATTCCTTCTATACGCAAAGACTCCCTATGGTAAAGGTGTGTCCCTGTCTATTTGTTTATCTTTCAATACACTTTCTCAACAAATCCAAAACCGTATTAGCCGACCTCTCCCTGATAGTGTCCCGTGTTCCGGTGGCATGAATATTTTTCACCTCATATTTTCCATCATAATAGACACATACATATACCAAGCCTACGGGCTTTTCTTTGCTTCCTCCGTCGGGACCCGCAATACCGGTGGTAGATACACCTATATCACTGCCTGAAACCAAAGCTGCGCCGTATGCCATTTCCTTGGCAGTCTGCTCACTGACTGCTCCGTATTTTTCTATGGTTTCTTTTTTTACACTTAATGTTCTGATTTTCGATTCATTGCTGTATGCAACAAAGCCCTCCAAGAAAGATTTGGAAATACCCGGATAACCTATGAGCTTTGAAGCAACAAGACCTCCTGTCAGAGACTCTGCGACAGAAACGGTCAGATTTTTGTTCAGCAGCAATTGAGCAACTTTATCTTCAATCTTACCGCTGTCAACAATATAAGCATTTTCTTTTCCGAAGCGCCTGATTAATTCTTCCGTTACCGGCTCAATAAGTGCTTTGCACTTTTCCTTATTCTCAGCCTTTGCGGTAATTCTGAAAATTACCTTGCCTGCGCTGGCAAATGTTGCAATCGTAGGATTCACTTGATTTTTTATAATATCAAGAACCATTTCCTCGGCGGCAGATTCGCCTATATTTACGACAATTAATTTTTCGCCGTAAACAACCCAATTTGAAAATTGTTTTAGATAAGGTATTACCTCGGAGTCCATAAGAGGCTCCATTTCCTTTGGAGGTCCGGGCAGCAATATTCCTATTTTGTAATTTCCTTCACTGTCCTTTCCTCTGTAAATACATGCATTGGCAGTTCCGTTCGGGTTGTTCAGCACTATAGAGCCCTTTGGAAAAAAGGCTTGCCTCATATTGTTTTGAGGAATGTTTTTCCTAAATCGCGTATACATTTCTATTACATGTTGATAACTATTTTCGTCATAAACCATTTCAACTCCGAAATATTCAGCCAATGCCTCCTTTGTTATATCATCCTGAGTAGGTCCGAGACCTCCCGTGCATATAACAATATCTGCCCTTGAAAAGCAAATTCCAAAGGCATTCTTCATTCTTTCCGTATTGTCGCCAACAACGGTTTGATAATGCACATCAATGGCTATTTCAGCCAACTTTTTGGAAATATATTGTGCATTTGTATTGACAATATCTCCATGCAAAAGCTCACTACCTATACAAAGAATTTCAGCATTCATTTTATTCCTCCAAATTGTAAATATAGTTATATCGAGGGTCACGCCCTCGTCATTCTGAGAGCGCAGCTCGAAGAATCTCACTCCGTCAAAGCAGCGTATTTTTTCGCATCACCCTTAACCTCATTATAAACCTCTATTGCCTTTTCTGCAAAAAATAATCCTGTACTTTTTCCATGCTGCCATACCAACTCTTCAAACATATAATCCGGATGCTGCTTTCCTCCTTCGACAAAGGGCGATAATTCCACACAAAATGCAGGTCTTCTCATCCTTTTTCTAAACCAGTTTTCAAAACCGCAGCCATAAATTTTCGGGTCGGCACTCACTTTAGTCTTTCTGTAAATAAACCTTTCATTCAGCTCATCCATTATTTTTTCATCCAGACCGTTAAACATATGATGTGTTCCGCTGTCGGCCCAAAAAGTACAATTCCCTGAGCAGTGATAAGAAACCATCAAAGAAAAACTATTTTTATTGCAAAAATTAACCAATGCTTTAGTTTCCGGCTCGCTGTTTGCCTCATAACCCTTAAATCTTTCGGAACAAGGCACACCTGTTCCCGGTACACAAGCTCGTATATCCCAGTTTCCGTCATCAAAGTTTTTATTTAAATCAACTCCGTTTGCATTTGCCTTCCAATATGTATTATCCTCGCCCCATATTTTCATATCCCTTAATTTATCATAATTGGAGGATGCTTTTATTCCGTTATGAACAATATTAAGACCGTCCGGATTTGCGGCAGGAACAAAATACATATCTGCATTGTTAATTATATTCATAACATCAAAGCAATCAAGTATTTTACCTTCATTATAATAATAACAATATTGCTCAATCATTTTCATACACAGCATAACGGAAAAATCTTCCCGTGCATGTATTCCTCCCACAAATAAAATTAGGGGTTTTTTGTCATTCTGAGCGCAGCGAAGAATCTCCTCCCTTTCCCCCGAAATCTTCAATGCAACAATATCCCTTCCTTCAACCGACTTGCCTATAACCTTTTTACTCAGAATACTATCGTATCTCACACAAAGCTTATCCATATCCTCATATATTTTATCTAAAAAATAAGTATCGGAAGTATCAACTATAAACATATTCGCCCTCATCATTTGTAATATGTTTATTATAATATAATAGCTTTCAATTATTCAACAATTTTGTCATAATAAGTCGAGGCATATCGCCTGATAAAGCAGTTTTTGCTCTAACATAGCTTAAACCCCATTTTTTTATTGCTTACAAATTTTATTAATGCTATAATAAAATCAGCAAACAAAAGGGGATGGTTTCATGCTTTCGAATCTGAATATTCAATCAAAAACATTGAAAATACTAAGCTTGATTCTTACGATAACAGGAATCATATTTATTTTGGCATCAAAGCATATCGGAAGTATAGCCATTCGTTTATCAATGATTCTGCTTTTAATATTCTGCATTATAAATTTTAAAATAACATACAAATATTTATCAATGAAAGAAAAAATAACTCACTTAACAGCTGCGACAGCAGCTGTCATAGGCATTTACAAACCTGAATTAACCATTCTGATTTTAGGGATATTCCTGCTGTACCTAAGCCTTCCGGCATATATTAAGTCAATTAAAAATAAGGATTATTCAGATATATTAACACTGATTATATCCGGGACAGGCATATTATTTGCCGTTCTTTGTATCCTAAACTCCAAAGCAGCCCTTCAAACAATAATAATTATAATAGGAATAGCTTTAACCATACTTGGCTGTATATCCCTCTATCAGGTATTGACTTCAGACAAAAGCAACATATCCGATTATAATACGGAAGATAACAACTTCACAATTGAAGATAACAAGTCATCCTAAAGTGAAACCTATTAAGGGCGCAGCCCGTGTCATTATGAACCGAAGGTGAAGAATTTCTTATTATTGTCATCTCTTATCTCACCCCCAACCCTATTCGCCACAACACTCAGCAGCAATCTATAAATAGATACAAACCTGTAATATTAATGTAATATTAGTCCTATTAACTTGTGGTATATTATAACTATAGCACGTTGGCATTCATTCTGTGATTATTACAAAAACATTACAATCAAACTTGAAATGTTGACTACATAATATCACGGTGTTATAATGTTTTAGTCGTTGTGCTAACACAATGAAGGTATTGGGGACCTAAATACCCACAAAAACAAATTTCATAGGAGGAATAGAATGAAAAAAGTATTATCACTTGTCTTGGTAATCGCAATGGTATTATCAAGCTTCAGTTTTGCTTTTGCAGCAAAATTCGAAGACATAGC
>DCDU01000159.1:10324-11605 GCA_002316585.1 Firmicutes bacterium UBA1047
GCAAAATTCGAAGACATAGCTGAGATTGATTACGAAGAAGCAATCAACACTTTATCTGCTTTAGGCGTAATCACCGGTTACGAAGACGGGACTTACAGACCTGAAAAAACTGTAACAAGAGCCGAAATGGCAAAATTAATGGTAGAATTACTTGGATACGGTGATTTGGTAGCAGGTGCAAAGAGTAACTTTGCAGATACTCAAGGACACTGGGCAGACCAATGGATTGCTATTGCAGCAGGCAGAGGAATTGTTATCGGAACAGGCGACGGCAAATTTATGCCTGACGGTATAGTAACTTATGACCAAGTACTGACTATGTTAGTTAGAGGTTTAGGTTACACAGATGCTTCTAATGAGCTTAAAAATATGACTTGGCCTACAAACTTCAAAGTAAAAGCTGCTGAGCTTAACATTACAAAAAAGGTTAATATGACTAAAGCTGAAGCTGACAGAGGCGGAGTTGCACAGGCTATGTTCAATGCTTTGGATCAACAGCTTGTTAAAGTTAACAGCGACGGAGACATAGTAAAAGAATTTACAACTAAAGGATCTCGTACAGACATTCCTGTAAATCTTATAACTAGAATTGCTAAACCAGATTATGAGTTTGTAGTTGGATTCGAACACATTAATCCTGATAGCAAAGATTATGCCGGAGATAAAGTTGATTTAACTCAATATCTGTTCCAATCTGTAGAAGCATATTTCAGCAAAAACAATGAAGATGAAGTTGTTTATGTAGGAAAAGTTAACAGTTTAACTTATAGTGACGAGTTTGAAAGTGCAACATTTAAAAATGATAAATTAGATGAATTGGAAGTTGGAGATTATACTTTCAAGGTAGTAGGTTCTTTAGTATCTTACAACAATGATGAATTAGGCTTAAGCAAAATTGAGTCAGAAGATGATCTTGACGGCGCTAAAATAACTGTTGTACTTGATGAAGATGAAACAAGAGTTAAAGATGGTGCAGAAATTTCTGGAATCGTAATTGAAAAAGCTTCAGCTTACGTTCAGATTGAAGATGTGTATAAAGCCGATGCAACTGAAATAGATGAAATCTATTTGCCTGAAAATAAAGACAAAGTTGACACTAAAAACTTAACAGTTAAAGGCGATGCTACAGAATTAGGTGATATTGAAGTTGATGATATAGTTGCAGCTTATGCACCTTTCGGTGATGATCCTACAACAGATACTCCTGACAAATTGACACTTGTTGTTGCAAGAAATACTGTAGAAGGCGAAGTAACCGGTACAGCTAAAGATGCTTACTAT
>DCDU01000017.1 GCA_002316585.1 Firmicutes bacterium UBA1047
ATAGAGCTTGACGGAAAAGATATAACCGGAACAACGGGAAATGTAAGCTACATGCTGCAGAAAGATTTGCTTTTGCCCTACAAGACAATAATTGATAATGTATCTCTCCCCTTAGTTATAAGGGGAGAGAGGAAATCAAAGGCAAGAGAGATAACTTCAGGATATTTTGAGGAATTCGGGCTGGAAGGAACTCAAGGTAAATACCCCAATCAATTGTCCGGTGGAATGAGGCAAAGAGCGGCTTTACTACGGACCTACCTGTTTTCTAATCAGGTGGCTCTGTTAGACGAGCCTTTCAGCGCTTTGGACAGTATAACTAAAAGCAGCATGCATCAGTGGTATTTAGGAGTGATGGAACAAATAAAACTGTCAACATTTCTCATAACCCATGATATAGACGAAGCGATTTTGCTGTCGGACAGAATATATATTATGGCAGGCAAACCGGGTAAAATAACGGCAGAAATAGTAATACAAGACCTAAAGCCAAGAACCGAAGATTTCGTAGTAAGCGAAAGCTTTATGAAATACAAAAAAAATATTTTAGAAAAATTAAAAAGCTAAAAAATAATTCAGGGGGTAAGAAGATGGCTGTTTTCGATAATTCCGCATCAGATTATGATGTATGGTACACTGATAAAAAGGGAAGTTTTGTGGACAAAGTTGAAACAGATTTGGCGTTTGAATTGTTAAAGATTAAGAAAGGAATGAAGATTTTAGACGTAGGATGCGGAACAGGTAATTTTAGCATAAAGCTCGCGGAAAAGGGCTGCCGTGTAACCGGTGTGGATATTTCAGATGAAATGCTGAAAATAGCAAGAAAGAAAGCTTCAAAACTAAATTATGACATTGAATTTTTCAATATGAACTTAAAAAATTTATCATTTGAAAATGACACTTTTGATGCTGTTCTTTCAATAAGTGCTTTTGAATTTGTAGAGGACCCTCCTAAGGCATTGCAGGAATTGCTGAGAGTCGTTAAAAAAGACGGACAGGTTTTAATCGGAACTATTGCGGGGAACAGCAGCTGGAGCCGTCTGTATCATTCGGAACATTTTCGTGACACTGTATTTAAGTACGCAAAATTCATAACCCTTGAAGAAATTAAAAGCTGGAACAGCGAAAAGCTTGAAGACTGGGGAGAGTGCCTGTTTGTTTCTCCTCTTGCCAGTGAGGATGATTTTAATTATGAAACAGAAAAGAATTTATCAAAAACAACCAACGGAGGTTTTATATGTGCGCTATGGAAAAAATAGCTTCCTGCCAGATTGCATTTACCCCGGTAGCAAGCGGCGATTATATAGATGATGTAAATAAGGTTCTTGAAATTATCTATAATTACGGCCTTGAAAATGAAGTGGGTGTTCTTTCTACATTTGTCAGGGGAGAAAAAAGCAAAGTGTTAAAATTAATTGCTGAAATTTATGAAAAAATGGATAATATAACAAACTTTTCGATGGATATAAAAATATCCAACATATGCGGTACAAATTGCTGTGACCATGTTCAGTTAAGATAAATTACATATAAAATCACATGACAATGTCAAGGGGACGGGGTTGCTGTCACACAGCAATCCCTTTCCACACATGGACATTTCCGTTTTCACTCCATTCTGCCCCATTTCATTTCTTCGCCGTGGATATCATATTTTTTTCTTTTGGCGGTTATTTCGTCAATTTCTATTTTATATATATTAACTAATTTCAAGCCGGATTCGATTGCTAAATTAAAGAAATCCATTTTTGTCGGGGTGTATTTTTCGCATACAAGTTTTAATGCTTTTACCCTTTCTTCTTCGTCTTCTACTAATTTAATTTTTCCCTTTGCAACAGCCGACTCATATTCTGTAGTAAAAACCTTGCTTATAAGCGTACCTGTACTATATTTATCCTTTGCGATTTCGGCTAATTCTTCTGGTGTGAAATTTTCAGGAACTTTTACTTGTCCCACAAAAGCTATACTTACAACTGAATTTTTCTCAAATGCTGTTACTTTCTTACCATTTAATGCAGAATGAAAATATAAATTGTTTCCGTCTCTGACTATTGAAAGTGGTATTCCATAAGGCTCGTTATTTTCATCATTAATGGATAATATTCCATAGCTTGATTTATCTATAACCTCAATTCCAAATTCCTTACTCATTTCTCTGTCTTTTCGTCTCATTTTTTACCATCCTTTTTTTTCTGTGGACTTTCTTTACTTATTTTTATCTCAAAATTCTAATATTTATGATTTTTCCAGCTCAATTACCTTAATATTGCTAACATCATACATTACTAATGCACGATTCGTTTTTATAAGCTCCCTTGACATTAATTTTCCGGTCTTTACATCTACACAATGTCTGAATATCTTTCCATTTCTATAGACCTGACCATTCTCTTCAGAGAAAAATTCATCCTCAACATTTATATGATATTTGCAGGTAAGAGGCTTACTTGCTCTTAATTCACCCAATTGTGAGATTCCTCACTGCGTTCGGAATGGGATAGAATTTAATAATGCAACCATAAATTCTATGCTATACTTCATATAAATTCTTTATATTAATTCTTTATATTAATTCTTTATATAAATTCTTTATTTTTGCGACTATTCTTTTTCTCATCCTGCCTACAGCTTGTTTGCTGATTCCTATTATCTTAGCAGTTTTAGTATCGGAATATCCATAAATGAAAAAATATATATATACTCGTTTTTGTTTTTTGCTTAATGTGTTGACTATATTTTTTATCAATTCCATATTTTCTGTTGGTAATTCCATTTTTTTGCTATCAATATAATCAATAATATTAATATCAGACAATACTTCATGGGAGTTAATATATGAATTTTTCTTTGATAACCGTATATATTCATGTTTTATACTTGTATAAACATATTTTGTAAAGGCTTTTTCTTCAAGTTTTTTTAACTTGCTCAAATTTAGATTTTTCATAAGTGTAAGTAAAAATATGTTTAAGTCTGTTTCTGCACATTCGTAATTTAGTTTTTTGGAATAATATCTTACAGTATTTCTGAAATCTTCTAATAATAACAGCTTACTTTTTTCATCATTGTTTTGTGCAGATGTAAATATTTTAAATAATGTATGTTCCAACAAAATCAATCCTATCTTCATATTTTCTATATTACTATATGTAAGTCAGAAGAGAGTTGTCCATTTTTTAATATCTGAGGTACTTTAGCACATAAACGGTAAATATTGGAACATTTTATATCTTATTCACGTCTTATATATAAAATAAATTAATATGGGAGAAATTATGTTAAAGAAAAAAAACCTTTTTATTATTATATTATTATTGGTTTTAGTTGTTTCAGGATGCGGAAGCATTGAGGTAAAAAACGACAAAAACGGAATACCGGATAAAAACCTGTATGACGCACTGCTGAAGATTTCAGGGAAAGACAAATTGTATAGGGATGATTTTATGGGGGTTGCCGAACTTAAGCTTAGGAAGCTTGGCATATCGGATATAAAGGGCCTAGATAAGTTAAATCTGTCAGATGTCAAAGAGATGAATTTAGGTGAAAACCGTATTATTTCAATTGACGCCAAATCTTTTAGCAGCCTCGCAAATCTGAATAAATTGGAGATGGGATATAATGGCATGGAAAAAATCAAGCTTGAAAACCTGGATAATTTAAAGGAGCTCGACATATCAGGCAGTAATTTTAAAAATCCCAATGATCTTAAAATACAAAATTTAAGCTCGCTTGAAGAGCTATCGTTACACGGGGCAATATATTTTGAGCTTGACAGCGGATTGTTTGAAGGTCTTGACAGTTTAAAGCATATACACATGACAAACAACGAAATCAACACCATTAAAAACAATACCTTTGCTGGGCTGAATAAGCTTGAATATATTATTGCATATGCCAGCAAAATAAAAAATATAGAGCCTGATGCTTTTGCCGGAACTTCTTCTCTTGAGAAATTAGATCTAAGTAACAATAATCTGGAATCATTTAATGTGTCGGAAATTCCAAATCTAAAAACTCTCCTATTATTATCCAATTCCATACACCCTATGGAGAATATCAGCCTTGACAGCTTTCCAAATATCCATGAGCTAAACTTGCACAGCAATTCCATAAAACAAGTCAATAAAAATCATTTTAAGGATATTACAGGACTTAAAGTGCTGTACCTTGACCGTAACTTGCTGTCCGAACTTCAGACCGACGCTTTTTTATATTTGGAAAACCTTGAGGAATTGTCTCTCGGAGAAAACAAGCTCTCCCAATTGCCGGAAGGCATATTTTCGAATTTAAGCGGTCTTAAGCGCCTATATCTTAACGGCAATAAATTCACAGGATTTTACAAGGAATACATTGAGGGTCTGGATAACCTCATATATCTGGATATTTCCTTCAATGAAATCCCGTATATTCATGATGATGTTTTTGAAGGAATGGAGCACCTGCAATACCTCAACATGAGAAAAAATAAGCTGACAAGCCTCCCTTCGCTGAAAAACCTGACAAACTTTAAATCCGGAGACTTTCATAACGGTGATTACTATATGACAACAGATTTTATAGAAAATCAATTAGATAAAGAAGATTTTATAAACAGTTTGCCCGAGCATCTTCTGTCTGACAAAAAATGGCTCGAGCCCCAAATAAGGATCCAGAATAATTAAAATCAGGACCACCGGCTAAGCCGGTGGTTCCGATTATCGCATATTATTATGATGGAACCCTAAAACTTTTAATTGGAAATCTATCGTTGAACTCATCAGCATTTGTTGAATTTCCATAACCGCTAACTCTCGAAGGATCATACACCTTAAACGTATCAAGCCTTGAATCTGCGGGAAAGTAGTTACCATCTGGATCAACAGCTACTTTGCCTATAAATCCTCGAACTATTACAAAATGCGTACTATAGTCACTACCTTTTCCGTCATCTCCAAATAAAATAATCGGTTTTTCATTTAGGACTATATAAAGAAAAAGTTTAAATGCCGCATCTTCAGCATCCCTGATGCTTTCGTGAGATATGCTGTATGTGGGCAACTTTGACCATTCACAGAGCAAATCCGTCATATTGTGGTCTTCGTAAAGTACTTTCGGCGATATTTTTTCAAGCATCGCACCGCAAGTAAGACCACACCCTGATTTACCGATGGTTGAAGTTATTTTCCCTGTCTTTAACACCAGGTCTTTCCAATCACTTTCGTCCTGATAATATCGTTTTACATCCAATGAGACGGTTATATTTTTATAACCCATATTTATCACTCCATAATATTTTAGTAAAACATTTTAATGCAATTCTTAATCACATTCGTATTAATTTGTCTTACACTATATAAAAAGATTTTTCATTTCAAAAAGTAAACCTTTGACAAAGTTTTTAGGGCATTATATTCTGAGACAGACCTTTTTGACTTTTTGTGATATACAAACTTTATTAAATCAACAATACGAGGAGTGTTTAGGAGGAAAAATTTCAGTTAAAACTGCTCATGAGATTATCAGTATAGCAACTTTGAAATTTTTAAATGAATTTTTGCGCGGTAATGTTAATGAATATAAAAATTTTATAAAATATGAAAATATATATTCAGAATTAAAAGAAATAGATGCTGATGGAGAAGATTCAATAGGAGGATAGGTATTTTTGGGGATATTTGATAATAAGTCAAGATTAGACAGAAAAAAGTTAAACAAAGAGGAATGCGTTTAAATTGCCTATTAACAAATGTTGTTTTGCAAACGTCATTTCCAAAAAAATGTTTGATTTATAATATTAGTTGTGTTATACTGTAAAAAAGATGATTTTGACGGAAGAGTGGGATGTCCCACTCTTTCTGATTGTATACTCGGTTAGTAAGATAACTGCATGTAATCTGCGCCGTACTAAGAGTAACAAAATAAAAAATATTTAATATAAAAAAAGGAGAGTATATGAGTAAAAAGGGTATTGAATCTTCCGTAAAAAAACTCACAGAGGAAATAATAAAAGATTCGGATATGGAACTGATTGACATTGAGTATGTAAAAGAAGGCCCGTTTAAGTATTTAAAAATTTACATAGATAAGCCCGGGGGAATAACCGTTGACGATACTGCTGATATAAGCAGAGTCCTTAATAAAAAGCTTGATGAGGTTGATTTAATAAAGGAACAATACTTTTTGGAGGTATCATCCCCGGGAGTTGAAAGACCTTTTAAAAAAGAAGAGGATTATTTAAAAAATATCGGAAATGTTGTTGAGGCAAAATTCTATAAACCAATTGGCGGAAAGAAGTCTGTAAAAGGCATATTAACCGAAAAGAACGAGAATAATATTGTAATTGAATCAGGAGATGGTGCGATTACGATTGAATTGAAGGATTTATCGAAAATTAACAGAGTGATTGAGGATTTTTAATGGAGGTCGTTTAAAATGAACAAGGATATTTTAAATGCGTTAAGCGAGCTTGAAAAGGAAAAAGGAATTCGCCAGGACGTAGTATTGGAAGCTATAAGGTCTGCATTGGAAACAGGATATAAGAAAAATTTCAGCAAAGCTACGAATTTCAGTATAGATATAGATAAGGAAAATGGTGAATACAAGCTTTATCAGGACAAAACAGTTGTAGAAAGCGTTGAAAACAACAATTTGGAAATTTCATTGGAAGAAGCAAAAACAATTGATTCAAAGTTTGAAGTTGGGGATATAGTTAAAATAGAAATTAAACCCAAGAAAGATTTCGGCCGTATTGCGGCTCAAACGGCAAGACAAGTAATTCTTCAGAAAATTCGTGAAGCTGAAAGAGAATCTATCTTCAGTGAATTCTATGGAAGAGAATCAGACATATTGACCGGTATTGTACAAAGAGAAAATAAAGGAAACATATATGTTGATTTAGGCAAAATCGAAGGTACGCTTTCAGTAAATGAACAAATACCGGGAGAAGCATACAACCCGGGAGACAGGATAAAAACTGTTATTGTTGAAGTTAAAAACACAGGGAAGGGCGCCAGCATAATGTTGTCAAGAAGCCACCCCAATCTTATAAAGAGATTGTTTGAGTTGGAGGTGCCTGAAATACATGATGGAATTATTGAAATATATTCCATAGCAAGAGAAGCAGGCTCAAGAACAAAAATCGCTGTTTTTTCGCATGACCCCAATGTAGAGCCCATAGGCTCCTGTGTAGGAAACAAAGGAGTCAGGGTTAAAAATATAATTGATGAAATAAATCAGGAAAAAATCGATATTATAATTTATGAAAAAAATCCCGAAAAATTTATTGCCAACAGCTTAGGACCTGCAAAAATAGTTAAGGTTACCGCCAATGAAAAGGAAAAAACAGCAGTAGCAGTTGTTCCTGATAATCAACTTTCCTTAGCAATAGGAAAGGAAGGACAAAATGTCAGACTTGCCGCAAAACTTACAGGCTGGAAAATAGATATAATAAGTGAATCTCAACAGGTGGAACGCTCTGAGGAGGAAGTATGAAAGTTCGTAAAATACCAATGAGAAAATGTATCGGGTGCATGGAAAGTTTTCCCAAAAAGGACTTGTGCAGAATAGTAAAAACAAAGGAAAATGAAATTTTTTTCGACCCGACGGGAAAACTTAACGGCAGAGGTACATATATATGTAAAAATAT
>DCDU01000213.1 GCA_002316585.1 Firmicutes bacterium UBA1047
TTTATTAAGGAAGTGATGAAATGAGGTCATATATAATCAGAAGATTATTAGCGTTAATTCCTGTATTAATAGGGATAAGCCTGTGTATTTTCTTAATTTTACAGTTAATACCCGGTGACGTTATATCAGGTCTTTTAGGTATAGAAGAAAACCCTGAGCTTAGAGCCCAATTAGAAAAGAAGTTCGGATTAGACCAACCACTGTTCAAACAATATTGGGACTGGATATCTAAAGTATTGCGGGGTGATTTCGGCAGATCCTTTAGAACCGACAAAGAAATATTCCCTGAAATAATGTCTCGTTTTAAAATTACGGCACAACTAACATTTATGGCAGCTTTTATATCCTGTCTAATAGGTATACCGCTTGGGATTTTGTCAGCTCTTAAAAGAAATACATGGATCGACGGGATTATAAGAGTAATAGCCTTGTTGGGAGTGTCAGTTCCTGGCTTTGCATCAGCCACACTTTTAATACTGTTTTTATCTTTGGCATTTCAATATTATTCTCCGGTAGGATATGTCGGATTTTTTGAAAACCCCTCAATAAATATGCAAATTATGATTTTACCATCTATTATTTTAGGTACAAGCATGTCAGGTTCAGTAATGAGAATGACTCGTTCATCGGTGCTTGAAATATTAAGACAGGATTTTATTAAAACTATAAGAGCAAAAGGGGCACCCGAAAAAGTTATAATATTTAAACATGCTTTAAAAAATGGACTCATACCCATTATAACATTGGTTGGTATGCAAATAGGGTCTTTGCTCGGAGGAGCAGTGGTGACAGAACAGATTTTTTCCATACCTGGTTTAGGATTGATGACCCTTACTGCAATAAATCAGAGGGATTATCCCGTTATTCAAGGTTGTGTATTGTTTATCGCATTCATATATGTAATGATCAACCTATTGGTTGATATACTGTATACATATGTGGATCCGCGTATAACATACAAATAGGCAGGTGACATATGAAAACAATAATTGGAATTATTAAAGAATTAATAAAGGATCCAATGGGAAAAATCGGTTTTATCGGAGTTTTGGTAATTATTATATTAAGCGTTTTAGCCCCGATAATAGCACCTTATGATGTAACTGAAATGTTTACTCAGGACAAACTAACCGGCCCAAGCAGCCAGTATTTTTTCGGAACGGATAATTTCGGGAGAGATGTGTTCAGTCGTGTAATATTTGGAGCTAAGGTATCACTTAGGGTTGGAATAATATCGGTGGGCATAGCAGCATCCTTTGGTTTAATATTCGGTGTAGTCGCAGGATACTTTGAAGGTAAAGTTGATAATATCATAATGCGATTTATGGACATATTATTTGCATTTCCGTCAATACTTTTAGCTTTGTTTATAGTATCGGTATTAGGACCAAGCATTACCAATACCATGATTGCCATAGGAATAGTGAATACACCGGTTTTTACAAGAACAGTCAGAGCATCTGTTATTTCCGTTAAGTCAATGGAATATATAGTCAGTGCAACCAGCATCGGGTTAAAACCTAAAAATATTATAATAAGGCACATAATTCCCAACATTTTGGCACCATTTACGGTTCAAGCCACCTTGGCTCTATCCGGTGCAATATTGACGGAAGCGTCAATGAGCTTCTTAGGCTTAGGTATTCAGCCGCCTGATCCATCCTGGGGCTCCATGCTGAATGAAAGCAGAAAATATATGGAAACATCACCTTGGCTTGTAATATTCCCTGCAATCTTTCATTATTTTTACCATACTGTCATTCAATATTTTGGGAGACAGCTTAAGAGACGTATTGGACCCAAAATTAAAGCTGTAGGAGGTGATCTGTGGAAAATTTATTGGAAGTAAAAAATATTAGTATTGATTTAAAAACAAGAGATAATTACAAAAAATTAGCCGACAATGTCAGTTTTAACATAGGCAAAAAGCAAAGCTTTGGAATAGTGGGAGAATCAGGCTGCGGCAAAAGTATAACAGCACTTATCCATAATGCAGCTTTTATCATATCCTCTTGAAGGTTAGCAGCGGACAAATATTTTTTGACTCAAAAAAAGGGAATGGTCGATTTATTATCACTTAAAAACAATGAAATAAGAAGATTAAGAGGGAATGAAATATCAATGATATTTCAAGAACCAATGACAGCATTGGACCCCATCTTTACTATAGAGCAGCAAATAGTTGAAACATTAAAATTTCATAAAGATTTAAATAAAAAAGAAATGAAAGACATGGCATTGGATATGCTGAAAAAAGTAGGCATACCGCGGGCGGAACAAATATTAAATGAGTATCCCCACCAGCTGTCAGGAGGAATGCTCCAGCGTATTATGATTGCCATAGCACTGATATGCAAGCCAAAGCTGCTGATAGCCGACGAACCTACAACTGCATTGGATGTTACTATCCAGGCGCAAATATTGGAGCTTATGAATGAATTAAAAGAGTCCTATGATACTTCAATAATAATGATAACACATGATTTGGGAGTTATAGCCGAAACCTGCGAAAGAGTTGCGGTGTTTTATTCGGGACAGGTTGTGGAAGAAGCAGATGTGGCAGCTTTGTTTCACAATACGGCTCACCCTTATACAAGCGGTCTGTTAAAAGCGGTAACTTCCATAGGAGACAAAAGCAAAGAACTTTATACAATACCCGGTATGGTACCGGCCGGAGGTCATATGCCAAAGGGCTGCAGATTTGAAGAGAGATGCAGCAAGGCAGTTACGATATGCAAAGAAAAAGCTCCTGAATTAATTGAAATAGAAGAGGGTCATAAATGCAGATGTTGGCTTTACAATGAAAGCGGTGATGATAAATGAGCAAAATTTTGGTGGAAGTAGAAAATTTAAAAACATATTTTCCTGTAAAATCAGGAGTTTTCAAAAAAACTACAGCTTATGTACATGCAGTTGACGGCATAAGTTTTAAGGTTAATGAACAGGAAACTTTTGCCCTTGTTGGAGAATCCGGATGCGGAAAGTCAACCACAGGCAGAAGTATTTTGAGAATAATTGAGCCAACATCAGGTAAGATAACCTTTGACGGAGATGATGTGCTCAAGCTTTCCAAGGATGAAATGAGGGAGAAAAGAAAAGATATGCAGCTGATATTCCAAAACCCATACAGCTCATTGAATCCTCGGATGACAGTCAAAAAATTGTTGGAAGAACCGTTAAAAACCCATTTTAAAATGTCACAGAAGGAAATGGATGAACAAGTTTTATGGATAATGGATAAGGTGGGACTATCAAATGACCAGCTTGAAAGATACCCCCATCAGTTCAGTGGAGGACAAAGACAGAGAATCAGCATTGCGAGAGCTATAATAAGCAAGCCTAAATTCGTAGTGGCGGATGAACCTGTATCAGCATTGGATGTATCAATACAATCACAGATTCTAAACCTGCTTATAGAGCTACAAAAGGAACTTAAACTGACGTATGTTTTTATATCTCATGATTTGAATGTTGTGAGACATATAAGTAATTCGGTGGCGGTTATGTACTTGGGTAAAATTGTGGAAAAAGGATTAACCGAAGAAATATTTGAGAATCCGATGCATCCGTATACACAGGCATTGTTATCCGCAGTACCTTCCAAGGACCCTCTTAAAAAGAAGAAGAGAATAATATTAAAGGGAGATGTGCCAAGCCCCATTAATCCGCCGAAAGGCTGTCCATTGTATTTGAGATGTGAAAAAGCAATGGATATTTGCAAAGAAAACAATCCATTATTAAAAACAATGGATGGCACTCATGAAACGGCATGCCATCTGTATTAAAGAGGTGAAAAAAATTAATTCGAAACTATTACAAACAGAAAGCAGAAACTCAGACACAATGAATATAGACAGCGTTTCAACTGTAGAAATGCTTAAAATGATTAACAATGAAGATAAAAAAGTAGCTTTGGCGGTAGAAAAAGAGATTGATAATATTGCAAAAGCGATTGATATTATAGTGGATAAAGTTCGGTCAGGGGGCAGACTGATATATTTGGGAGCCGGAACCAGCGGAAGAATAGGAATATTGGATGCATCAGAATGCCCTCCCACATTTGGAACAGACCCGGAATTAGTACAAGCATTTATAGCCGGAGGAGAAAAAGCCATTGTGAAATCCATAGAAGGTGCAGAGGATGAAAAAGAAAGCGGAGCAATTGATTTAATGTCCGTTGACTTTAATAAAAATGATGTATTGGTTGGCATAGCAGCAAGCGGCAGAACACCGTATGTATTGGGTGCGGTTGAATATGCGCTGAAAATCGGTGCCGCAACAGTCGGAATATGCAATAATCCCGACTCCGTATTAGCAAAAATAAGCCATATATCAATTTGCCCATTAACTGGACCGGAAGCTGTAACCGGCTCAACCCGCATGAAAGCAGGAACTTCCCAGAAGTTAGTCCTTAATATGCTGTCAACAGGCGTGATGATAAAATACGGTAAAGTATATGAAAATTTAATGGTGGATGTCAAGGCATCAAACGAAAAACTTTTCAACAGGTGCAAAAGCATAGTTATGGAAGCAACAGGTGTTTCTTTAGATGAAGCGGAAAATATATTAGATGAAACAAATTATAATTGTAAATTGGCAATTTTTATGATAATATCAAAAACAAACTTAAGTGATGCAAAAAGAATATTACATGAAAATAACGGATATATAAGAAAAGCACTTGCTGCAGTAGAATGACACGGAGGTTAATTATGCCGATTTCAGGTGGACTTGCAATGATTAAAAGTGTAATAAATGACTTGCCCGAATCAGAAAAGAAAATTGCAGCATTTATATTGTATAATCCAAATGCCGTTTTGACAATGACCGCCGCAGAGTTAGGAGATGCCAGCAGCACAAGCAGCTCGGCGGTAATCAGATTATGCAAATCACTGAATTTAAGCGGCTTTCAAGAGCTTAAAATGCGAATATTGGGAGACCTTAATTCATTGCATGAAGCATCATATTCCGATATTAAAAAAAATGATACAATAAAATCCATAGTACAGAGCTTAAGAAACAATGCCATAAAATCAATTGATGAAACTTTACAGTTTTTAAATGAAGAAACACTGAAAATCTGTGTAAATTTAATTGACAAGGCAGATACAATCTTAATTTACGGCATGGGTGCATCATTTTTGGCTGCAAAGGATGCACAGCAAAAATTCATTCGTGTTAATAAGTCATGCTACGCAATGGAAGACACGCATTTAAATGCAACCATGGTTGCAAATCTTGCTAAGAATGATTTAGTTATCGGCATATCTACATCGGGAGAAACAAGGGAAACAATAAAGTTGGTTGAATTAGCCAATTTAAGGGACATTAATACAATAGGAATCACAAAATACGGCAAAAGTACATTGGGCAAATTATCAAAATACAATTTATATACACCCTCAAGCATAGAGACGCCATTCAGAAGCGCCGCAACAGCATCGCGAATGTCACAGCTTTATATTATAGATGTACTGTTCATGTGCTATGCAACATCAAAATATGACAGCACAATAAACTATTTGAAAAATACTGTGGACACAATTGATGATTATAAAGCGTTATGAATTCCATCCTTTTCATGTAACAGAAAACATACGTATTAAGTTTTTTATGTTATAATATTTGTATTAATAAAATCATATATGTGTAGAAGATACAGAATCTAAATTGAGAAAATCTAAATATGGAATTATAAATTAAAAGAAGGAATGGATATTAATAATGAAGGTTATAATTCAAAACAATTATCAGGAAATAAGCCGACTGGCAGCGGACTATTTGATTAATACCGTTAAAGAAAAAAGTGATGCAATATTAGGTCTTCCTACCGGGTCAACACCCATAGGAATGTACCGGGCTATAATCAGCCTGTACAAAGGCAACATTTCATTTCAAAATGTGCGGACATTTAATTTGGACGAATATGTGGGATTGGATAAAGCAAATATAAACAGCTACCGTTATTTCATGGATGAAAATTTGTTTTCTCACATAGACATAAAAGACGAAAATGTTCACATTCCGACGGGCGTTGCAAAGAATATGGAAAAGGAATGCGTGGATTATGAAAACTTGCTTAAATCAGCAGGCCGGATGGATATAATGTATCTTGGAATAGGACATAACGGTCACATCGGCTTTAACGAGCCGAAGGATTTTTTTGAACCGCACACTCATTTGGTAAAGCTTACCGAAGATACCATAGAGGCAAATAAAAGATTTTTCGACAATATAGATGACGTACCTAAAACTGCTATAACAATGGGTGTTAAAACCATACTGTCCGCTAAAAAAATAATATTGCTTGCATCAGGCGAGAATAAGGCTGACGCAATATCAAAAACGGTAAAGGGAAAAATTACTCCTCAGGTTCCCGCTTCCATATTGCAGCTCCATGATGACGTAACCTTAATAATAGACAAAGATGCGGCAAAGTATTTATAAAAGAGGGTAATATGAGTATATTATTCAAAAACATCAAATTAGTAACCCCATATCAGGTTCTCCATGGTTATGGGGTGGTAATTGATAAAGGCAAAATTATAAACATTGATTTAGATAAAAATATAGATATTGAATCAATAAATAAAGTTGTTGACGGAAAGGGACAATATCTATCTCCCGGATTCATAGACATTCATAATCACGGCAATTCAGGCTGTGATTTTATGGATGCTACTGAAGAATCAATTGAAAATATAAGCAAATTTCATATGAGAAACGGCGTTACTTCATTTTTAGGCACAATTATAACGGGGTCCTATGAGAATATGATTAATGCGGCAAAAAATATGACGGAATATAAAGATAACTATTCACAGCTGTTGGGAATACATTTGGAAGGCCCCTTTTTTTCATTGAACAAAAAAGGCGCTCAGCCGGAAGAATATATAAAAGAAACGGACATGTCTTTCATAAAAAAGATGATTGATATATGCGGCAACAAATTAAAGATGATTTCAATAGCACCGGAAAAAGAGGGAGCTTTGGAAATAATCTCTTATTTGAAAACTAAGAACATTATTGTTTCCATGGCTCATAGCAATGCCACTTATGATGAAGCAATAAAGGGTATAAACAGCGGTGCAACCATAGCAACGCATTTGTATAACGGCATGCGAAGCTTCGCCCATAGGGAGCCGGGAATTATAGGTGCATCCTTAACCGATGACAGGGTATTCTGTGAAATAATTTATGACAGAATACATCTTCACGATGCTGCTGTAGAAATTGCACTGAAAATGAAAACAAAGGAAAAGTTGATTTTGGTTTCCGATGCTATGAGAGCAGCGGGCTTGAATGACGGAACTTATGAGCTTGGCGGGCAAAGTGTTGCAGTAAAGGAAGGAGCGGCAAGACTAAAAGACGGAAGTTTAGCAGGCTCCACACTGAACTTAAGAACAGCTGTATATAATATGGTTAAATATTTAGATGTACTTATTTGTGATGCGGTGAGAATGGCAAGTCTTACACCGGCGGCAGCCATCAATATGGATAACAAAAAAGGAAGCATAGAAATAGGAAAGGATGCAGACCTTATTTTGTTTGACGAAGATATAAAAATTAAATCTGTTGTAATTGCCGGAAAAATTATTGATTTATAGACATTTAAAAGAATCTCTTTAGAAAGGGGTTCTTTTTTTGACAAAAATAATAATTCTTAAATGGTTGCAAAAATAGCATTGCAGGCGGGGGAATGTCTCTGAAATTATAAATATAAGATATGCTGTTGCATCAGCAATTTATATTCGTAATACAGTTACTTTTGCAATTCTTAATACAAAATTAATTTAATATTTATGTTAATATTAAGGCAAACGTGGTATAATATATGTATTAATTATCAGGAGTAAAAATGTTTAATATACAGGAAGAATTAAAAAAGCTGCCTGACAGTCCCGGCGTTTATCAGATGAAAAATGTATTTGGGGAAATAATATATGTGGGCAAAGCTAAAAACTTAAAAAAAAGAGTCAGACAATACTTTCAATCCAAGAATCATATACCTAAGATTCAGGCTATGATAAAGAATATTTCTGAGTTTGAATACATAATTACGGACAATGAAGTTGAAGCATTAATTTTAGAAGCAAATTATATTAAAAAATACAGACCTAAATATAACACCCTCTTAAGAGATGATAAGCAATATCCATATATTAAAATATCCGTTCAGGAAAAATATCCAAGAATTTACAAGGTAAGAGAGGTAAAAAGGGACGGAGCCAAATACTTCGGACCCTATCCAAGTGCCTATGCGGTCAATGAAATAATCGAGATTATAGGAAACTTATACAAGCTTAGAAAATGCTCGCTAAAACTTGACGGTGCCAAGAAATGTCAAAGACCCTGCATGTATTATCATATAAACAGATGCACTGCTCCATGTATGGGAAACGTTGACCCGAAGGAATACAGGGAGGAAGTTAATAAAGCGATAGCTTTTTTAACGGGCGGAGAAGATATAATCAAATCCTTGAACGAAAAAATGTTTAAAGCATCGGAAAGCATGGATTATGAGGAAGCTGCCAAGTACAGGGATCAAATTAAGGCACTTGAGGTGATTTCGGAAAAACAAAAAGTTGTTTCCGTGGCAGATATCGATCAGGATGTTATAGGAAGCGCTTTAGGCATTGAAGAAGCGTGCATACAGATTTTCTTTGTACGGAGCGGTAAAATTATCGGAAGTGAGCATTATCTGCTTACTAATATAGAAAATGCAACAAGAGAAGAAATTATCAGTTCATTTTTAACTCAATTTTATACCGGTACCGTATATATTCCTAAAGAAATATATATTGAAACCGAAATAGAAGATATGGAGGTTTTTGAAAAGCTTTTATCGGAAAAAAGAGGAAATAAGGTGACCCTTAAGATTCCGGTAAAAGGTGAAAAGAGTATGCTGATTAAAATGACAAAGAAAAATGCTCTTGAAATTTTGGAAAAGGGAAGTCAGCGAATAAAGAAAAATATAGATGAAAGCATGAAAGCGGTTGAAAAGCTGAAAAGTTTACTGGATTTAGACGAAGTTCCCGCAAGAATTGAAGCTTACGATATATCAAATATTCAAGGGGTTGAGTCCGTCGGCTCCATGGTTGTTTTTGAAAAGGGAATTCCAAATAAAAGCAATTACAGGCGTTTCAGAATAAAGACGGTGACAGGTCCCAATGATTATAAAAGTATGGAAGAAGTATTGGAAAGACGAATCAACAGAGGCTTGGGAGAAGACAAGCAAGGCTTCAATAAAATGCCTGACTTGATTTTAGTTGACGGGGGAAAAGGACAAACAAATGTGGCAGAAGAAGTATTAAGCAATTTTGGTTTGAATATACCTGTGTGCGGTATGATTAAGGATGACAAGCATACAACAAGAGGACTGATATACCGCAACACGGAAATAGAGCTAAGTAGAACAAATATAGTTTATCAATTGATTTACAGGATTCAGGAAGAAGCTCACAGGTTTGCAATTGAGTATCATAGGAATTTAAGAGATAAAACATTGTTTAAATCAGAACTTGACAATATTGAAAATATTGGGGAAAAGAGAAAAATAAATCTGCTTAAAAAGTTCGGCTCCGTTGAAAATATAAGAACCAAAAGTTCGGAGGAGCTTGCAGAGGTACCGGGGATGAATATTAAAGCGGCAGAATCGGTTTGCAATTATTTTAACCAAAATAACGAGTAACCGATAAGGATGATATTAAATTTTATTTAAGGGTGGTAAAGAAACATGCAGTATGTGAAGCTTGAAGATTTAGTTAGTTATACGGGAATAGAGCCGGTTTATTATCCGGAAGATGTTCAATCCAGAATATATACAGCTGATATAATAAGACCGGGTCTTCAAATGGCAGGGTATTTTGACTGGTTTTCCTTTGAGCGGGTTCAAATAATGGGAAAAGCAGAAATGTTATATTTTAAAACTTTAGAAGAAGAAGTAAGAAAAGACAGATTAGATAAATTTTTCAGTTTTCCTATTCCGGCGCTGATTGTTGCCAATGAAATGGAAGTTGATGATGTTATAATTTATTATGCAAAAAAATACAAGAGACCGGTATTCAAATCAAACGAAAAAACCGACAAATTAGTCAATATAATGATTAACTTCCTTGAAGAGGAATTGGCAGACGAAACAACGCTGCACGGCGTTTGTTTAGAAGTTTTCGGTGTTGGAGTGTTGTTAAAGGGTAAAAGCAGCATCGGTAAGAGTGAGACTGCTCTTGAATTAATAAACAGAGGTCACAGGCTTGTGGCAGATGATGCAGTAATCATAAAAAAAGTTGAAGGCGGACTTAAGGCGACTTGCCCTGAATTGACCCAGCATTTGATGGAAATAAGAGGTATCGGGATTCTTGATATCCAGCATTTATTTGGTGTGGGCTCCATCAGGTTAGAACAATTTGTAGAATTGGTTGTTGAATTGGAAGAGTGGGATGAAAGCAAGGAATATGACAGAATTGGCGCCGATGAGGATTATACGGATATTTTAGGAATAAAGGTGCCTACGGTTATAATACCTGTCAGACCGGGAAGAAATACTTCCGCCATTGTAGAAATAGCAGCTAAAAATTACAGACAGAAGCTTCTTGGATACAATCCCCTCGAAAAATACATTAAGAAATTTAATAATATGCGAAAGCAGTAGAAAGTTTTTTGTATTGCAATAAATATCCCTTTGGGATATAATTTAAGCAGTATTGGTTAAATTATCAATATTTTGTGTCTACACTTTATAAATAAATATATAGGAGGAAATATTAATGTCAAAAGTTATGAAAACTATGGACGGAAATACCGCTGCAGCCCATATTGCATATGCGTTTACGGAAGTAGCCGCAATTTTCCCCATAACACCTTCATCACCAATGCCTGAGCTTATCGACGACTGGGCTGCACATGGGCAGAAAAACATTTTTGGACAGACTGTAAGAGTAACTGAGCTTGAATCAGAAGCAGGTGCTGCCGGTGCTGTTCATGGTTCACTTCAAGCAGGAGCGTTGACTTCAACTTTTACTGCTTCTCAAGGATTGCTGTTGATGATTCCAAACATGTATAAAATTGCCGGAGAGTTACTGCCCGGAGTATTCCATGTTACTGCAAGAGCTGTGGCAGGACACGCGTTGTCAATATTCGGAGATCATTCAGATGTTATGGCAGCAAGACAGACAGGTTTTGCGTTATTGGCATCAAGCAGTGTTCAGGAAGTAATGGATATTTCTGCGGTAGCTCATTTAACGGCTATTAAATCAAGAGTGCCTTTTGTTAATTTCTTCGATGGATTTAGAACATCTCATGAAGTACAAAAAATAGAAACAATTGACTATAAAGACTTAGCTAAATTAGTTGATATGGACGCTGTTAATGAATTTAGAAAAAGAGCTTTAAATCCTGAGCATCCTGTTACAAGAGGAACTGCTCAAAATCCGGATATTTTCTTCCAAGCAAAAGAAGCTTCTAATAAATACTATGATGCTGTTCCCGATGTAGTAAATGATTACATGAAGGAAATGAGCAAGCTTACAGGAAGAGAATACAAACCATTCAACTACTACGGTGCAGAAGATGCAGATCGTATAATAGTTGCTATCGGCTCAGTAACAGAAACAGCAAGAGAAGTTATTGATTACTTAGTTGCTAAGGGAGAAAAAGTTGGTATAGTTATAGTTCACTTGTACAGACCTTTCTCAGCTAAATATTTCTTCGATGTTCTGCCAAAGACTGTTAAAAAAATAGCAGTGTTAGATAGAACAAAAGAACCGGGTTCAGTTGGAGAACCATTGTATTTAGATGTAAAATCATTATTCTACGGAAAAGAAGAACAACCAATAATAGTAGGCGGAAGATACGGCCTTGGCTCAAAAGATACAACACCTGCACAAATCTTTGCTGTTTATGACAACCTTAAAGCTGACGAACCAAAGAATGACTTCACAATCGGTATTGTTGATGACGTTACATTCAAATCTTTGGAAACTCCTGAGGTAGTAAATGTATCAACTCCTGGTACAGTAAGATGTAAATTCTGGGGACTTGGCTCAGACGGAACAGTTGGAGCTAACAAGGATGCAATAAAAATTATCGGTGACCATACAAACATGTATGCACAGGGATATTTTTCATATGACTCTAAAAAATCAGGCGGTGTTACTGTATCTCACTTAAGATTCGGTAAATCACCTATCAGATCTACTTACTTAATAGATGAAGCAGACTTTGTTTCATTGTCACAGCAATCATATGTAGCTAAATATGATGTAGTACAGGGACTTAAAAAAGGCGGAACATTCCTTTTAAATACTATTTGGTCAAAGGATGAATTAGAAGCTAACTTACCTGCTAAGTATAAAAAATACATGGCTGAAAAAAATATTAACTTCTACACAATTAATGCAACACAAATTGCTAATGATATAGGACTTGGAAATAGAACAAACATGATTATTCAGTCTGCATTTTTCAAGTTGGCAGATGTTATTCCTTTAGAGGATGCTGTCGAATATTTAAATGCTGCAATCGAAAAATCATACGGCAAAAAAGGTACAGCAGTAGTAGACATGAACCAAGCAGCTGTTCAAAAAGGTATCACTGAGCTTGTTAAAATTGATATCCCTGAAGAATGGAAAAACGCTGTTGATGACAATAAAGCAAACAGTGGTTTAGCAGTACCTTTCACTGAAGATGAAAAACCTGAATTCGTAAAAAATGTTGCAGCTGTTATGAACAGACAAGAAGGTGACAGCCTTCCGGTAAGCACATTTACAGACAGAGAAGACGGTACATTCCCACATGGTACAGCTGCTTATGAAAAGAGAGGAATTGCAACAACAGTTCCTAAATGGATGCCTGAAAATTGTATTCAGTGTAATCAATGTGCATTCGTATGTCCACATGCTGTTATTAGACCAACATTATTGGATGAGAAAGAAAAAGCTAATGCACCTGAAAACTTTGAAACACTTAAGGCTATAGGCAAAGGCTTAGATGGATTGGAATACAGAATCCAAATAAGTACATTAGATTGTACAGGATGCGGAAACTGTGCAGATATCTGCCCGGGCAAGAAAGGCAATAAAGCATTGGTTATGACTCCTATTGCTGAAGAAGTTGAAAAAGAAGTTCCAAATTGGAAATATGCTATTGAAAAAGTAACAATTAAAGATAACTTGATGGATAAAATGTCAGTTAAAGGAAGTCAGTTCTGCAAACCATACTTTGAATTCTCAGGAGCATGCGCAGGTTGTGGAGAAACTGCATATGTAAAAACTATAACTCAATTATTCGGTGATAGAATGATGATTGCAAACGCAACAGGTTGTTCATCAATTTGGGGAGCATCCGCACCGTCAACTCCGTATACAAAGGATGTTTGCGGAAGGGGACCGTCATGGGGTAACTCATTATTTGAAGATAATGCCGAATATGGATTTGGTATGGCAACTGCTGTAAGACAAATGAGAGACGGTATTCAGTTGTCAATGGAAGAACTTTTAGAAAAAGATGTTAAACCTGAATTGAAGGAAGCATTACAGGAATGGATTGCAAACAGAGAATTAGGTGAAGAATCAAAATTATCATCTGCAAAAGTTCTTAAAGCTATTGAAGGTGTTACACCTTGTGATGAATGTGCAGCTGCAATCAAAAATATATTAGACAAAAAAGATTACCTGGTTAAAAAATCACAATGGATCATAGGCGGAGACGGCTGGGCATATGACATCGGATATGGCGGATTAGACCATGTACTAGCATCCGGCGAAGATGTAAATGTTTTTGTAGTTGATACAGAAGTTTACTCAAATACAGGAGGTCAGTCTTCAAAAGCAACTCCTACAGGTTCAGTAGCTAAATTTGCCGCATCAGGCAAGAGAGTAAAGAAAAAAGACCTTGGTATGATTGCTGCAACATATGGTTATGTATATGTAGCACAGGTTGCTATAGGTGCTGATAAGAACCAATTCTTAAAAGCATTGAAAGAAGCAGAAAGCTACAATGGACCATCATTGATTATCGCTTACGCACCATGTATTAACCACGGAATTAAAGCAGGAATGGGCAAGACTGTTGACAGAGAAAAGAAAGCAGTAGAAGCAGGTTACTGGCATTTGTACAGATTCAACCCACTTCTCAAAGAAGAAGGTAAGAATCCATTTGTATTGGATTCCAAGGCACCATCAGCTTCATTCAGGGAATTCCTTGAAGGTGAAGTAAGATATGCATCACTGCAGACGTCATTCCCTGAAATAGCCGAAGAGCTGTATGCTAAAGCGGAAAAAGATGCTAAAGATAGATATGATGGCTATATAAGAATGGCTGAAATGAAATATTAAGATGCGCTACGCGCTACCCCATTTCTGAGTGTTTTTTCAAATGGATGGTAGTTCATTTGCAGCAAATTCTCAAAGAAGACAGGTTATCCTGTCTTCTTTATTACAAAAGGAGAGGGAAAATGAAAAAGTTAGTTTCAATATTATTAATAGGCCTTATGTTAATATCAACGCTGACAGGCTGCGGCGCAAATGAATTGGGGTATTTGAATTTAGCTAAAGAAATATCATCATTGACACAGTATGGTTTTAACAACAAAACATCTATTGTGCTTTCAAAAGATTTAGTTGCAATCAAGCATTTATCTATGGGTTTGAGCAAGGTTTAAGCGAATCATTTTTAGAATTGCCGGAAGAAGAAATTTCATATTTGGAAATGTATGATTATGCTCATGATTATTTAACAAAAGCATTTAAGGGTTTTGACACAAAGCTTATAAAGAAAATAAATAATGGGTGTTCTTTTGAATTGTCAACTGAAAGTGCATTGGAATTTGTGAAAAGCTTAGTTGTATATTTAAGTGAAAACAGAGAAGTTGTATTTGATGAAACAATAAACTACTTAGAAAATATATATCCTCTTATTGTTGAGGAAGAATTTAGCGAAGAAGAAAAAGCTGCAGCATTAGCTGAACTAAAGATGAGCAGACAAGATTTCTATGATTTTATAGATGAAGC
>DCDU01000036.1:0-3185 GCA_002316585.1 Firmicutes bacterium UBA1047
GTAAACTTATTGCACAGATTTACTAATAAAAAATCAAGTTTTTAATCTGCAGTCAGCGGAAGGAATATACAGTTTCGCTAATGGTCCCGGGCAGGTTAGAGGTAGAAAATGAAAAGAATAACAAAGATTGAGTATCAAAAGAGAAACAAAGAAAGATTTAATATATATTTAGATGAAGAATATGCCTTTGCAATTGACATGAATATTCTGATAAAATATTCACTTAAAAAGGACATGCTTCTTGATGATGAGCTCATAGATGACATATTGAAATCAGAGGAAAAGATAAGTGTTTACAATTATGGGATTTCATTGCTTTCAAGAGCGGCAAAAAGTGAATATGAATTGAGGCTTAAAATGCAAGCCAAAGGTTTCGATTCCCGGTTAATTGACAATGCCGTCAACACGCTTAAAGAGCAAAAATATTTAGACGATGAAAAATATTGTGAAATGTTTATAAATGACAGAATCAACATTTTAAAACATGGAGTGCTAAAAATAAAGGAAGCATTGTATTATAAAGGCGTTGATAAAGAAATAATAGGAGAAAAAATAAAAAGCATTTCACCGGAAGAGGAATGCGAAAGAGCCTTTATTTTAGGGCAAAAGAAGCTTTTAAGCATAAAAGAAGAAGATAACCGTAAAAAAAGAATAAAGTTATCTAATTATTTGATAGGCAAGGGCTTTGAATATGAGACAGTAAAAAAGACAGTTAAAAAACTTTTGAACACGGAGTTTGATGATATTGATTAAAATAAAGGGGGTTGTACTTTTGAAGGAATTTGCAGAATACATATCCGATGCATTTGTGCAATGCAGGATGATTAATGATGCGGGGAAATTTGATGTTGTGACTGTTTATGCAAATAAGCAATTGGAGAATATTACCGACAAAACAATGGAGCAATTAATAGGCAAAAGAATGACGGAAGTATTTCCTGCCCTGACGGATTCGATTTTCGATTGGCCGAAAATATTGTGCGAAGCAGCAATGACCAGTGACCACACGGTTATTGAACAATATGTAAATGCCTTTGAGAAATTTGTTAAATTCAATATTTTTGGATTTAAGGACGATACCTTCTATTTAACAATTCAGGATTTAACTCATAAAAGAGAAATCCGCAGGCTAATCCTTGAAAAAGACAGACAAATAAAACATTTGGAAAGTGAAATAAAATCACGGGCAAGCATAGAACCTCTTACAAATTTATATAATTTTCAATTTATAACAGATTGTATAAAGCACAGCATGCAAAGCTATAAGGAAGAAGGAACGAATTTTTGCCTGTTCTTAATTGATATTGATGATTTTAAGGAATTCAACCTAAAATTCGGTATAGAAACCGGAGATATGGTTTTGCAGGATGTGGCTCACATACTCAGTCTGACCGCAAGAAAAATAGATGTGGTTGGCAGATATGGAAATGATAAATTTATAATGATATTGAATAATGTAGAACTTGATATTGCAAAAATAATTATCGAAAGAATAAAAATGGAATTAGGAAGATACGATTTAAACATAAGCAAAAAAAGCGTCAATGTAAGCGGAGCTATTGTGGAATACAGAGGTGAATCCTTGGAAGGACTGATTGAAAAGGCAGAGGATTTACTGAAAAAAGCGCAGACAATGGGAAAGGGAATAATATTATCATAAGGGAGCATTAAGCTCCCTATATCAGGAAAATATACGTCTTATATCTAAAACTCCGGCACCCTGCTCATAGGAAGATGCTTTTATTCTTGAGCATGCATTCAGGAGTTTTTTCTTTATATCAAAATGATTATAATTTGGGTTTTCATTAAGCAGTAAGGCGGCAGCACCGGATATCATAGGTGCGGACATTGATGTTCCGCTGAGTGTTGTGTAGCCGCTTAAATTTTTATTGGATAAAGACATTATATCAACACCGGGAGCTATTAAGTCAGGCTTGCGGATTCTGTCCAATGTAGGTCCTCTGCTTGAAAAATCTGCTATAATTTCATTTTCCGCATACAATTTGCTCCTGTCATTTTCTGCTCCTACGGAAATGACATACCTGCTGGTCGCTGGAGATAATACGGTATTGCGCATAGGACCGCTGTTTCCGACAGCGGCAACTACTATGAGATTGTTGTCAATTGCTCTGTTTGCAGCTTTTACCAAAGGGTCTCTCCTTTCTTTATATTGTGCAATCGCACCAAGTGAAAAATTTATTATTCTTGTTTTATAAGCCTCCTTATTATTTATAATCCACTGCACAGTGGAGAGAATATCCGAAGTGCTGCCGTTTCCGTTTTCATCAAGCACCTTAATTGACAGTATATTTGCTTCCGGAGCTATTCCTTTGTATTTGCCCTTGGATGAATAGCCATTGCCTGCTAGAATTCCGGCGCAATGAGTGCCGTGGCCGTTATCATCGTAAAATTTAGATTGATTGTTAACAAAATCCTTAAACCCGATTATTCTGTTTGTGGGATATATTAAATCCGCATGTGGAGCAACACCGGTGTCAATTATTGCAACCGTTACATTTTTTCCGGTATAACCGGTATTTAAAGAATAATCGGCTCCGATTGTTTTTCTTGCCACATCCATTACCGCAAATACCTTTGAATCATATGATATAAATTCAACATCGGGATCTGCAGTTAATTTAAGGATTGATTCTGTACTCATTTCACAGGCGCAGCCGTTAATAATAGGAAGTTCAAGCGTTAATCTATTTGATAATGAACTGATTCGCCCTTCCTTTATTTTTCTGTCGGATTTATAGCTTATGATAACAGGTATATTATTATTGCTGCTTGATGAAAGCTTTCCCTTGATAACGGGACACAATTTGTTAAGATCTATATTATTTTTCATAAAATTCACCTACCTAAATTAATTTATGCTTTTAAATAAAGATGGTGTTCATTTTTAAAAAACATGGTATAATATTTATGAATAAAGTTTAGTTTTAATTATTAAAAGTAACATGAGGTGAAAAAATGCCTAAGATATTAGTAGTAGATGATGAAAGACCTATAGCAGAAATAATTAAATACAATCTCCAAAAAGAAGGTTTCGAAGTGCAGACTGCCTATGATGGAGATGAGGCTGTAAAGGCAGTGCATCAGATGAAGCCGGAATTAATAATTCTTGATATTATGCTTCCTAAGAAAAACGGATTTGATGTATTAAAGGAAATACGCATGGA
>DCDU01000036.1:3446-3603 GCA_002316585.1 Firmicutes bacterium UBA1047
AAGGAGTTAATTGCAAGGGTGAAAGCTAACCTTAGAAGAGTAAAACTTTCCAAGGTTGATGAAGCAATGAAATCAAAGATTATTACTGTCGGGAATCTTACTATCGATATGAATACATACGAAGTAAGCAAGAACGGTGATATAATTGACCTTACCA
>DCDU01000036.1:3981-7109 GCA_002316585.1 Firmicutes bacterium UBA1047
CTCCTATTGTGCACAATAGGAGAATATATGTTTAAAAGTATCAGATGGAGATTTATTTTAATTTATTTTCTGTTGGTGTTTCTTGCCATGTCCATAGTCGGAATTTATATAGTAAATCAGCTTGAAGCAATTCAGCTGAATATGAATATAAAAAATATGGATGCTCGAATTCGCTCAATTATTGAATCTTATGAATCGTTAAATTCCGGCATATGGGATGAAAATATTGAAGAAATTCGAAATGCCATGAACAGCGTCCAGGTGGGCTATAACGAAAATATATATGTAATATTGAATGACGATAACAGAACGATAATTGCGGGAAGTGTGGAAGAATCAATCGGAGTAAGCGCATTCAACAACAATAAAATAAACAATTATATACTGACGAAATCTATTGATGGAAATTCATACCACATTGAACCTGCCGATAGATTCGAGGATGCCGAAAATCGAAGATTTTACCATATGTCTTTCCCGGTGCAGACAGACGGAGATATAAGAGGATATATATATTTAATCAATAATATTGATTATATTTATGATACGGTAAATGAATCAATGCTTATAATGACACAAGCAACCATAATTGCTCTGACCTTAACCATATTTTTAGGGCTGATACTGTCAACCAGCATAACAGGACCCATCAAGGAGCTTACGGTAAAAGCAAAGCAAATGTCCTTAGGTGATTTTGACCAGAAGGTAAATGTAAAATCAGACGATGAAATAGGTCAGTTAGGGAATATGTTCAATTACCTTATTGACCAGTTAAAAAGGTCAATGTCTAATCTTCAGCAGGAAAAAAGCAAGATGGAAACCACCTTCACATACATGGCGGACGGTGTTTTGGCCGTTGATTCCTCAGGCAGCATAATACATGCAAATCCTGTTGCCCAAAATATATTATCACTTAAAAACGCCGATGAGACATTTGATGATGCAATAGTCAGACTTAAGGACAATATGTCCATGGATTACATCAAGTCCAAGGGCTATCGTGGAACTGACCTGGCAGAAAAAAACGGAGAAACCTACGATATAGATTATGCTCCTTTCATGAATAACAGAAATGAAATAGGAGGCGTAATTCTTGTATTTAAAAATATTACTGAGCAGCATAGAATTGATAAGCTGCAAAAAGAATTTGTGGCAAATGTATCACATGAACTGAAGACACCAATAACAACCATTAAAAGCTATACAGAAACTCTTTTGGACGGAGCATTGGAAGAAAAGAATGTATCAGAGGAATTTTTAAATGTTATAAATTCGGAAAGCGACCGCATGTCACGTTTAGTAAGCGATTTGCTTCGTCTTTCAAGGATGGACTATGAGCAGACAAAATGGCATAAGGAAAAAATTAATTTGTGTGAAATGGTTAATTTAATAGTAAAAAAACTTCAGATTCAGATAAAGAATAAAAATATAAGCATGCATATGAACGTTCCTGAGGAACTTAATATAATGTTTGACAAGGATGGATTTGAACAAATTATTTTAAACATTGCGGGAAATGCAGTTAAGTATACTCCCGATAATGGTAATGTATGGATTGATGCAAAAAGAATTAACAATAATACAGTTATTAGTATTAAAGATGACGGACAGGGTATACCGAAGCAGGACCAGGCAAGGATTTTTGAAAGGTTTTATCGTGTAGATAAGGCAAGAGCAAGAGGCTTGGGTGGAACAGGTCTTGGACTTTCTATTGCCAAACAGATTGCAGAAGCCCAAAATTGTACAATTACCGTAAACAGCGAAATAGACAAAGGAACTGAAATGATAATTACGATTCCCGAGTAAAGAGGATTATTTATGTTAAAAACCAAAATTAAAAATATAGTACTGATGGTCATGGTACTTATGTGTATATATTTAAGCAGCAATGTATGGCTGAAGCTGCCTGAATTTTTCAATCCCAATTTAAACGAAGACAGGGACGCTGAAGCAAAAACTGAAGCGGACCTGTGGAAAGTATTAAGACCGGTTAAAAACATAATTAAATACGATAATAATTATACTGTTTTATATTCAGATGACAAGGAATTGTGGGAAAAGGCATTGTATGTAATTTATACTGCCTTTGAGGACTTTGCAGACAGCAGTATTACCGAAACGGCAGCATTCCCGGCTGAATATATGAAATTTGATTTCAAAACGAATATTCCGGCAGAAATATTCACCGGTCATATGAAAATTCAGAACGAAAATGTCAATAATACTGTCAAGAATATTAAAAATGTTATAATTGACTTGAATAACAATAATTCAATTTATATTTACAACGGCGAAAATACAGTTAAGATTGTAAGTGACAAGATAAATACCAAGGAATTGGCAGACCTTGTAAAGTTAATAAATTTTGAAAGTAAGACAGCATATGCTTCAGGTCAAAAAATAGGAGATGCGGCAATACAGGTACCTGTTCCGTTGGAAAAGGCAGCACTTAATCCGGTATTTGTACAGTCGGAGCTTGATGTGTTTGATATTGATAAAATTAACGAAATTGCTAAGGACTATTTCAAGAATGATTACGACTATGTAAGAAAGTCTGTTGAAGTAAGCGGAAATTTAGTCTATGTTTACAGAACGGAAAAAATTCTGAAGATTAATGAAGAAGGGCTTTTAGACTTTTACGATGCATCAATTGAGCCGGAAAATGGCTCGGATGTCTATAGAAGTTTTGTTGCGGCAGTGAATTTTACTGAGGAATTTCTTGGTTTCCCTGAAAACGGATATTTAAGCAGTGTGGAAAATATTCATACGGATGGGAATGAAGGATATAGATTTACGTTTTCGTACAGTATATTGGACAGACCAATATTATTCAGTCGGGTGAGGGATAATTCCGCCCTTCAGATTGATGTTATAGGAAATAACGTTGTTTCCTATAAAAGATTTATCAGAAAGATTGATGACAAGCAGATGGACAAAATGGCTCATACACAAGTTATTCCTGCAATAGATGTAATAGAAAGCAATATTGACACTTCTTCGTCAGATGATGCGGCAAATGAAGTAAACAACGCAGCTGCGGAAACCCAGGAGGTTAGCCGGCATAAGCCTATAAAGCCTGAAATGATTAAGGAAATAAACAATATATATCTTGGATATTTTGATTTGTC
>DCDU01000036.1:7301-18758 GCA_002316585.1 Firmicutes bacterium UBA1047
ATTGAAGAATGGTAATACAGGAGATTAGTGATACCATGGACTGGAATAAAACAAATACGATTTTAATAACAGCTTTTATAATTTTAAATGTTTTTCTCTTTGCATCATCAAATTACATGTCAAAGGCAGAGTACGACCCTAAGAATGATAAAGAATTTGCTTTGGATGTGGTAAAGATTTTAGATGAGAAAAACATTAAGATAAATGCGGATATACCGGATGAAACTTATATATTGCCTGTTTTGGAAACAGAGTATGACATAATACAGGTAAACTTCAGCTTATTGGAAAAATTCTTAAATGAAAAAATAGAGCCTGTTGCAGATGTATACAAATACAGCAACAGCAAGGGAGAAATTTTAGAAATTATAGACGGAAAAAAGCTGAGACTGACTCTGCGCAATAAGGTTAACGATAAAATCAACGAAAATCCGGATATTAAAGAGGAGATAAATAATTTTCTTAAAGAAAAAAATATTGATACAGATGGATATATTGAAAACTTTAAGCATATTTCGGAAAATGACAGTATATATATCTACACTCAAATATATAACGATTATTCCATGGACAATTCTTATATGTATTTTTTTGCAGATAATGAAGGAATTTATAAATTTGAAATGCAAAGAATCACTTCTGTTACGGAAATAACGGAAAAGGTTCGTACAATACATGCAATAGAAGCATTGCCGCGGATTTTAACCTACCCTGAAATTAAGAATAAGGAAATTGCAAAAATAGAAATAGCATATTATAGTGTTGAAGATGATAATTGGCAGAACATCGAAAGAATAAATTCGGACCCCACGTGGAAAGTTATTTTTACCGATGGAACACAAAAACATCTGCCGGGAATCGATTAAATGATTGAACTTATCTTGTTGATAAATTACAAAAAGTATTATATTATTAATAAAACCCGATAAGTAATTGTCATTGCTCTGAATAACCGTGTTATTCAACAAATATAAATTAAACTGATAATTTCCGGATTAATAAAAAATTACTGTGAGGAAGAATTATGTCTAAATTTGTTATAGAAGGCAGTACAAAACTAAAAGGAAAAGTAAACATAGGGGGATTTAAGAATGCAGCTGTTGCAATAATACCGGCAACCATACTTTGTCCGGGAAAATGCATTATAGAAAATGTACCAAAAATACAAGATGTTAATGTTTTTTTGGAAATACTGAGAGAATTAGGCGCAGAGGCGGATTATATAGATGACACATCATTGTATGTGGATGCAACCAATGTAAATAAGTGTTATTTGGAAAATGGCTTATCTAAGAAAATGAGAGCTTCATATTATTTGCTCGGAGCAGGATTGGGAAGATTTAAAAGCGCATCATGTTTGATGCCCGGCGGCTGTGATATAGGTGAAAGACCAATCGATCAGCATATTAAGGGGTTTGAAGCGTTGGGTGCAACCGTTGATATTACCCATGAAGGAAGAGTACATGTATTAGCCGACAAATTGGTGGGTGCAAAAATTTATTTAGATGTAGTAAGTGTGGGAGCAACCATAAATATTATGCTGGCAGCAGTATATGCCGAGGGTAAAACAATTATAGAAAATGCCGCTAAGGAACCTCATATTGTTGATACGGCAAACTTTTTAAATTCAATGGGAGCAGATATCAAGGGTGCGGGTACAGATGTGATTCGTATCAACGGCGTGAAGGAATTGACAGGCTGTACCTACAGAGTTATACCCGACCAAATTGAGGCGGGTACATATATGATAGCTGCAGCTGCCACAAAGGGTGACATTATTATTGATGATATAATCCCGAAACATATGGAGCCCATAACAGCAAAGCTGAAGGAAATGGGTATGGGTATTGAAGAATATGGAGATTCCATGCGGGTTTATTATGAGCATGAATTAGTTCCGGTGAATATTCAAACTCTTCCGTATCCGGGGTTTCCTACAGACTTGCAGCAGCCCATGACGGTGCTTTTATCTTCGTTATGCGGCGAAAGTACCGTTGTTGAAGGGGTATCCGAGGACAGATTTAAATACGTGGAAGAGTTGAAAAAAATGGGTGCCTGCATAGAATTTACAAAGAAGCAGGCTAAAATAAACGGCACTAAAAACTTGAAGGGAACAGTAGTACAAGCCACGGACTTAAGAGCAGGTGCTGCTTTAATAATTGCAGGCTTAATTGCCAACGGACTGACAGAAGTAACAAACATACAGCATATTGACAGAGGCTATGAACACATAGAAAATAAATTCATGAACTTAGGAGCAAAAATAAAAAGAGTTAAGGATGAAGAATAGGAGAACCTTGACATGACTTTAAATAAAGCAGTTTTGATTCCCGATTCATTCAAAGGAACATTAACATCGATTGAAATCTGCGATATTATTTCTGATAAAATTTATAAGCACTTTCCAAAGAGCAACATAATATCAATCCCCGTTGCTGACGGAGGAGAAGGCAGCGTTGATTGTTTTTTGTCGGCTTTAGGCGGTGAAAAAATATATGAAACAGTAAGCTCACCCTATTTTGAGGATATGAAATCATTTTACGGTCTGATAGGAGATACTGCAGTAATTGAAATGGCCGCATGCGCAGGTCTTCCTTTAGTAGAGGAAAGAAAAAACCCAAGCTTGACAACAACCTATGGAGTTGGACAGCTTATATTGACAGCAGCAAAAAAAGGATGTAAAAAAATAATTGTAGGGCTCGGAGGCTCAAGTACCAATGACGGAGGATGCGGAGCAGCGGCAGCGGCAGGTGTTATATTTTATGATAAAGAAGGAAATGAGTTCATACCTGTAGGGAAAACGCTTATAAATATAGAAAAAATTGATTTATCGGAAAAAGCAAAAGAATTAGACAATATTGAAATAATCACTATGTGCGACATAGATAATCCAATGTACGGAGCGCTGGGAGCAGCATATATATTCGGTCCCCAAAAAGGTGCGGACGAAAAAATGGTTGCCGAACTTGACAAGGGCTTAGAAAATCTTTGTGATGTTATAAAAAGTGAAACAGGCAAAGATTTAAAAGATGTTCCCGGAAGCGGGGCAGCAGGGGCTATGGGTGCGGGCATGATTGCATTTTTTAATTCCACTCTTCAGATGGGAATTGAAACAATACTGGATACGGTGAAATTTGATGAAATAATTGCTGATGCGGATATGATTTTTACCGGTGAAGGGAAAATCGATACCCAAAGCTTAAGAGGCAAGGCAGTAATTGGAGTGGCAAAACGTGCAAAAAATAAAAACATTCCTGTAACCGTCATTGCCGGCGGAGCTGATATGAATATTGATGAAGCATATGATATTGGAGTTACTTCAATATTTACAATCAACAGACTTCCTGAGGACTTTCAGATAAGCAGAAATAAAGCTAAGGAAAATTTAGAAGCTTCTATAGATAATATTCTTAGACTGATAAAAAGTATCAAATAAGAATAATGTAAATGACCGCAGGTATAAACAATTACAATAATGGAGAAAGCTATGTTTGAATTAGATAGTTATGCAAAACAATTTACGGATATGATGTCAGACGGATTTATTTTTATTGATAAAGACGGAATAATTCAAATTTACAATAACAAAGCAAAAGAAATTTTCGGGATTATAGGCAATTATGATTACAGTCACCCGGCAGGGAGGGTTGAAAAGGAAGATATAGTAATCATAGGGGATACCTGCTTAGGTGCGGATGACGGAGGGCTGACACCGGAAGATCTGACATGCATCGGAATCGAAGATAACAAATTAGAACTGAGAGACACTTTTATTGCCATAGGCAGTTACCGTAATAATAAATCAGCCTTAAAATATGTAATCAATAAGCATGATAATTATTCAGATAAATTAGAGCTTAATTATGTATATTCCAATGTAAATATAAAGGTTAGCATAGATTTTATACAAAAATTTGTTAAAATCAGTATAAATCAAGAATCGTATATTATAACCTTTTTTAAAAGCATTGGCCATATTGTTGTACTTGACGGAAAAACAAATAAAATGAAATTTTGTCAGACCATGGGTTATACAGCCAGAGGAGAAAGTATTTATGACTTATTGGCAGGCAAGCCGTATAAAGCTAAGGGCATTGAGTCGGAATCATTTGATGTTATCGGCAGGAATATTTTCGAAATACATAAGGACAATGACACTATTAAGGATTTTTATTATTCGGCTAAAGGATTTGATATAAGTTATATTAACCAGTACAAGGAGATAAACGGCAAGTCTTCGATATGTTCCTTATATCCCGTTAATAAAGGGGATGAAATAGTAGGAGCAGTTTTAAAAATTGATGACATGTCGGAATTTAAGAAAGCAATTAAGGAAAGGGATGAAGCCCTTAAAAATCTATATGAAATCGAAAGCAAATTGATTTTTGAAGAAACAAATATTTTACCGGGTTATGTAGGAGACAGCAAAGAAATATTAAATGTAAAAAAATTAGCAATAAAAGCATCAAAATCGAATTCGACAGTTTTGATTTTAGGTGAAAGCGGCACCGGAAAAAGTATATTGGCAAAAATGATACATGATAATTCTAAAATTAAGAATAAACCTTTTATTATTTTAAATTGTGCCGCAATACCTGAAACATTGTTGGAAAGCGAGCTGTTCGGATATGAAGAAGGAGCCTTCACCGGCGCTAAAAACGGAGGTAAAGTCGGATTATTTGAATTGGCTCAAGGCGGTACTTTATTCTTGGATGAAATTTGCGAAATGTCTCTTTTCTTGCAGGCAAAGCTGCTTCAGGTTTTACAGGATAAGACTTATTACAAGCTTGGGGGTAAACAGATAACGGAATTAGATGTGAGAATTATTGTGGCAACAAACAAAAACCTTGAAGAAGAAATACAAAAAGGGAGATTCAGGGATGACTTATATTACAGAATTAATGTTTTTCCTATACTTATTCCCACTTTAAGGGAAAGAAAGCAAGATATATATCCTTTGGTTAAAAGTATACTTCCGAAAATTTGCAGCAGAATAGGCTGTGAGGAAAAGGGGATATCGGCAGAAGCTATTAACTTATTGAAAAACTATGAGTTTCCGGGCAATATAAGAGAATTGGAAAATATACTTGAACGAGCAATAAATATTACAGAAGGAAGCACTATTTTTTCAAGCCATTTGAATATTCCCAATAATAGTATTAAAAATCCAATCAGCAACAGTATGAAGCCATTGAAGGAAATTTTAGAAGAAACCGAGAAATCTGCGATGCTAAATGCTTTAATACTAAATAACGGCAATAAGAAAGCTGCCATGAAATCATTAAATATAGGAAAAACAAATTTCTATGAAAAAATTAAAAAATATAGTTTGTAATAAGAGGCACTCCAAAATTCCGGAAAGTTTCCACATTTCCGGAATTTTTATATTGCTTAAATAATATGTAAAATGCTGCAAACTTTGTTTAATTCGTCCGCAATAACGGAAAAAGGATATTATTCTTCATATGTGGGTATATTCCGCAAACATTGAAGTTTAAAGAGTAAATAAAATTTATAATATAACTTAATGGTTGGTACAGAATTTGCATAACATTTTAATGTCAAATTACTTGATTAAAACAAGAAAATTCGATATTATGATTAACAAGGCAAACCAAGCTCCTGAGGATAAATTAGGATAAAATAAGATTTTAGGAGGTTACATGTTAAACGATTTAATATATTTAAAAGTAAATCTGCCGGAGGACATTTTAAAGCTTAAATGGGCAGGATATTTTGAAGAAGCGGTAAAGTTGATTGATTTGCGGCTTAATAAGCAAATTCCTACAGCTATGAGAAAGAGGCTTGAGCAGGAAAAAGAAATCATAATGGCTATTAAGGGTGATTATACGTATACTTTCGAATCAGCTCTTAAAAAGATGCAGGACAATATCGAAGATTTCACTGAAGAAGAGCTGATTACTTTGCAGCAGGAAAGTCAAGCTGACTGGATTTTAGTAGACGGCAAAGTTATGTTTAATAGCAGTTTTTATGACACCTTGCTAAAAACAAGGGATGATTTAGCTGCAAGACTTATACATAAAATCAGTGACGACGGAAACGGAAGAAAGGAATTCTTAAACAAAAACATAAAAGATACAAAGGAAAACAAGGAAGCATCATACTTTATCCATATGAAATCAACAGTTAAAATAAAGGAAGATGCAGCAAGGACAGGAGAAAAAATAAGAGTTCATATCCCTGTTCCGGCTGAATGCCAACAGTCAAATATTAAAATCATAAAAACATATCCGGAAGCAGCTTATATTTCTCCCGCCGACCATCCTTCAAGGACGGCATACTTTGAAGTTAACCTTCAGGAAGACCGGGAATTTTCGGTTGAATATTCATATGAAAGTCATTTAAAATATAATGCTCCCGACCCTTCTTTGGTTTCAAAAGAACAGCCATGCTTTGATACGGGGGAATTAGAGCCTCATATAATGTTTACTCCATATATTAAGGAATTGGCAAAGGAAATTATCGGTGATGAAACCAATCCATTATTAAAGGCAAGAAAAATATATGATTATATTACACAGAATGTGAAATACTCATATATGAGAGCATATTCAACAATAACAAACATTCCTGAATATGCCGCTCTCAATCTGAAAGGTGACTGTGGCGTGCAAGCATTGCTCTTTATTACTCTTTGCAGATATGCAGGCATTCCCGCAAAATGGCAGTCGGGGCTTGCGGTAACACCATACAGCATAGGACCTCATGATTGGGCACAGTTTTATGTGGCGCCATTCGGATGGATGTTTGCTGACCCATCCTTTGGAGGGGGAGAGCTGAGAAGCAACAACACAGCCAAATGGAATTTTTATTTTGCAAACTTAGATCCATTCAGAATGGTTGCCAACTCAGAATTCCAGCATGAATTTGACCCTCCTAAAAAACATTTACGCCACGACCCCTATGACAATCAAGTAGGAGAAATGGAATACGAGGACAGAGGATTATTGAGAAAAGAATATACAGCAAATTGGGAACTTATAGATATGCATAAAATAACATGTAATAATGTAAATTATATAAAATAACAGCAAGGGAGATAATTATGACATTAGATGTAAAAAGCAATACATTATACTTTGACGGATGCAATACTGTTGAATTAGCTAAACAATACGGAACACCCCTATATGTTATCAGCGAAACTTCAATAGTTGAAAAATGCACTGAAATCAGAAATACATTTTTAAATAGATACGAAAGAACCAGAGCGGCATATGCTTCCAAAGCATTTTTAACGCTGTCTATGTGCAAAATTATAGAAAGAGAAGGATTTTGTCTGGACGTTGTTTCAGGAGGAGAGTTATTTACTGCAATGAAGGCAAGTTTTCCTTCTGAAAAAATCGAGTTCAACGGCAACAACAAGTCTGTTGAAGAATTGGAATTAGCGGTTGATTACAACATCGGAAGAATTATTGTTGACGGGCTGGATGAATTAAGCTTAATAGAAGAAATATGTAAAGAAAAAAATAAGAAAGCAAATATACTTTACAGAATCACTCCGGGAGTTAAAAGTGATTCCCATGATTATATAGTTACCGGCAAAAAGGACTCAAAGTTTGGTATACCATTAGATGATGAAGTAATATTTCCTGCTGTAGAAAAAGCAATTAATTCACCATATGTTAACTTCTTGGGATTTCATTTTCATGTAGGCTCACAGCTTCATAACAATGAATCTCATATTAAAGCATTGGATACTGCATTAAAACTAATTAAAGACACTATTGATAAATTTGGTTTCGTTACTCCGGAATTAAATATAGGCGGCGGCTTCGGAATTAAATACACAGAAGAAGATGAAAAAAAGCCCTTTGCATATTTTCTTGACCCAATGATGGAGGAAATTGAAAAGTTTTCAAAGAATTTAAATATAACGAGACCTGAAATTGTAATCGAGCCCGGCAGGAGTATAGTGGGAGAAGCAGGAATTACTCTTTATACTGTGGGAACTATAAAAGATATAAAAGGTATCAGAAAATATGTATCGGTAGACGGCGGAATGACGGACAACATAAGACCTGCTCTATATCAAGCCAAATACGAAGGTATAGCAGCAAACAAAGCAGGAGAGCCAAAGAAGGATGTGGTGACCATAAGCGGAAAATGCTGTGAATCCGGAGACATTCTCATAAGGGATGCGCATGTTGCGGACCTGAGAAGAGGAGATATTTTTGCGATATTGTCAACCGGAGCATACAATTTTTCAATGGCAAGCAATTATAATAAGAACCCTGTTCCTGCAGTTGTGTTGGTTAAGGGCGGCAAATCTGAATTGATTGTGAAACGTCAAAGCTATGAACAAATGATTGAAAATGAAATAATACCCGAATCCTTGAAATAAAAGAGGTGGAAAAATGGATTTTACAAAAATGCAGGGAGCAGGCAATGATTTTATAATCATTAACAATATGAAATTAAATATTTCTGTTGAAAAACTGCCTTCAATTGCCGAAAGAGTGTGCAAGAGAAAAGTATCCTTAGGCGCTGACGGTTTTATGGTCGTTGATTATCCGGATGGAGAAGCGGATTTTAAAATGCGTTTTTACAATTCTGACGGAAGTATTGGTGAGATGTGCGGCAATGGAGCAAGGTGCATTTCACGCTATGCATATATAAATAATATTGCAGGCAAGAAAATGAAATTTGAAACCGGAGCCGGAATCGTATATTCCGAAGTTCTTGAAAAAAGGCAGGTAAAGGTTCAGCTTAATAACCCTGAAATAATAATCCTTAATAATGATATTCAAATAGACGGTGTAAAATATGAATGTTCCTATATTGAATTAGGAAAACCCGGACTTCCGCATGCAGTAGTAAAATATCCGGATTTAAAAGATGCGGATGAAAAAGAAGTATTTGAGACGGGAAGAAAAATAAGATATTATAAAGGCTTTGAAAAAGGAGCAAATGTTAACTTTTATGAACTTATAAATGATAATACCGTACTGGTAAAAACATATGAAAGAGGAGTGGAGGATTTAACGTTAGCCTGCGGGACCGGTTCGGCATCCGCTGCGGCAGTCCTTATGCTTAAGGGTTATTTGAAGGGAGATAAAGCAACAGTAATTGTGCCCGGAGGACAGCTGATTATTGAAGCGGAAAAGATTAATGACAATATAGTAAAGCTCTATCTGACAGGAGATACAAATATAGTCGCAGAGGGTAAAATATTAGACGAGGACTTGACCTAAACACCATATAATAGTTAACTTATAAATATAAAATTTACAAAGACTGTCCTGACTCCTCTGCAGGACGGTTTTTGTTTATAGGTGTCGGATATTGATTTGGATATCATGACGGACAGCCGGAGGTTAAACTTAGAAAAGTTATGTTTATTATGCAATAAAAATTATAAGACGCAAATAGTATTAATTTGAATAGACAGTTGCAAATTAATACTATTTTTTATATATTATTATTACAAGTAAAAGCCTGTTTAAAAATTTAGGCTAAAGCGGCTTTAGGGTAGGAGGAAAATATGAAGTACAGTATAAGTGATATAGCAAGAATTTTAGGAATAACAACAAGTGCTGTCCGATACTTTGAAAAAGAGAATTTAATTAGTGTGGAAAAAGACGAAAGTGGTTTTAGGCTTTATCATGTAGTGGATATTTTCCGTCTGTTATCATACAAGAAGTACAGAACTATGGGATTTTCAATGAAGATGGTGGTAAAGCAATTCGGAGGCGGCGAAAACGACAGGAAAATTATTCAGTCCCGTGTTGCGAAGCAAAAACAAGAAGCCCTGAAAAAAGCAGAATATTATAAAAACCTTGCTGATTATATAGGTGAGCATTTGGAAAGTATCGAGAGGATTGATAAATTATTGGACAAATATGAATTTACAATGTCCCCTGCGATGACATTCATGCATGGCAGTGAATGCGGGTGGCTGTCCAAAGTTCCCGAGGAGCAGCAAATTGTGCACAAGTGGGTTGATGCAATGCCTGCTACCCGTCTTTCGGTAATCTTGAACATGAAAGCTGAAAGCAAGGGATATTTTGCTTACTCCGCACCGCCGGAAGTGGTATGTCATCTAAGCTTGCCGACTAAATTACATGTGGAAGAACTGCCGTCCACATCATGCCTTCACACCATAACCGCCGCTGATGACAGATTCAGCGAAGAACCTCATCTTGTGTTTGAAGGACCGCTGGAATATGCAAGAAAAAGAGGCTTTGAAATAAACGGAAAGCCTTGGGGACATATATTGCTGGTAGAAGTGGCACAAGGTGCACGGCTTAAGCCCTATGTGGAGCTTTGGATTCCCATATGCTGATAAAATAAAATAATTTAAAATAAAAATCGCTTGCGTATAAAGTAACTTTATGACTTATAATGTGAAACAAATGAGATAGTTATAACTTTGATTGTTTGGTATTTGACAAACAATCATCTCGAAATTCACTAATAAGGAGATTGTTATGAAAAAAAGAGTATTATCGATTTTAATGGCATTAGCATTAATATTAGTTTCAGGTTGTCAATTATCTCCTGATTCTAATACAGAGCCTCCGGCGGAAAAAGGAAATCCTGCGCAAGGGCAAGAGAGTTCTTCGCTTACTGACGGTAAATACACCGCAGCTGCACAGGGCAGAAACGGCAAGATTACTGTTGATGTAACTGTTGTATCTGACAGAATCACTGCTGTTGAGGTAGTTGAACACAGTGAAACAGCAATAATATCCGAGCCTGCTTTCGAAAGAGTACCGAAAAATATTGTAGAATATCAATCATTGCAGATGGATGCAATATCCGGTGCCACTTTTACACGAAATGCAATTATATCCGCAACAGCCGATGCAATAAAACAAGCGGGCGGAGATGCAGCCGAATGGAGAAACCGTGAAGGACAGCATTCCGAAACCGGAGAAACTATTGAGAAAACTGCCGACGTTATTGTTGTAGGAGGCGGAGGCGCCGGTCTTGCTGCTGCTTCTTCGGCAATTGATCAGGGGGCAAGTGTGATTCTTATAGAAAAAACTGCCGCTCTTGGAGGAAACACCCTTCTTTCCGGCGGTGTATTAAATGCTGCGGATCCTGAATGGCAGGCAAAAGCCGCTGCCGATACAGGAGAGGCCGAAGAACTGGAAAACTGGATGAAGATGGATGCTGATTCATTCCCCGAAGAATATCGCGAAACTTTCAAAACATTACAGGGACAAATTAAGGAATACTTGGAAGGCAGCAGGGATTATCTGTTTGATTCTACAGAATTGCATATTATCCAGACTTACTATTACGGAGCACGTACAGGCTTGGACGGGTCTAAGGTTTACGGTAACTTTGAGTTGGTAAAAAGTATGGCTGAAAATGGTCTGCCGACAGTTAACTGGCTTGACGAAAAAGGTATCGAATGGCAGGCAAATGTAAGCGAACCTGTGGGTGCTATGTGGAGGCGAGGACATACTCCGACAATGCCAAAGGGTC
>DCDU01000046.1 GCA_002316585.1 Firmicutes bacterium UBA1047
CAAATAAGCGCTATTGTTGGAGTATATTCCGGACCGGGCACAGTCGGGGTATGCTATTGTGAAGATTAAACTTTTGCGGGACTGTACCGTCCTGCAGCGGTGAGGCAAAAAAAGCGGCTCAGACCTGGTTGGATTCTATCGGAAGTGAAAAGGAAGCTTCAGAAACGAAAAAATATATAGATGAGTTGGAGGAGGATGTTGTATCTATTGATGATTTAATCAGTTTTGCGGACTCTGGGCAGGGAATTCAGGTTTTTGGAGAAGATACTGCTAAAAATATTGTTGTACATGCGAAGAAAATAAAGTCTGCCGGAGCAAAATTCTGTGATTGTCCTGCTTGTGCTGCCGCATATGCTATTCTTGAAAAGAAAGACAGTTTGATTAAATAACGCAAAACAGAGTCGGGAGAAAAAACACTCCCTATTTTTTTAACATAATTTCAAAAAAACTATCATTCTCAAATAATTTTTTACGGAAATACTTTCATTATGAGAATGTATTGTGTCCTTTTCTTCGTATGTTACCCATATGGGGGTAAATCTGTAAATATTGTCACACACATTATAATACTTTCTTGCATCTGTTCCGCCCATTACCAAATAAGGCGTAGGAATAACCCAATACTCCATGACTAATGCAGCCATAATGCATACCATAGCACCAAGCAGAGTACCTATAGCAGTATTAAGAGCATTGATTTTAAACCGGATAAATTGAACAATAACAAAAGCAGGAGCCCGGAGATGTGCCTTGTACTTATGCTTGTACGGAATAACCCGCTATTATAACTTCCTAATAATTACTCTATTATGTTACCATATCTCAAAGATAACGCAACAATAAACTTTGTTTGGGGATCTTCCAAATTGCATTGAAGAATTTGGCTTATTTTTTCTACGCGTTTATATAAGGTATTTCTGTGAATAAATAGCATTTCAGATGCTTTATTCATATTAAATCCATATTCATTCAATGCAACTAATGTATAATAAAAATCAGTATTATTTTGGTTATCATACTGTATAAGCTTAATTATATAATTTTGATACAATAATTTCAATGAATCATGTTCCAAATTATCATAAAGCAATTCATCTACTATATAATCGCTATAAAAGAACAGATGAATTTTCTTTTTAGTCATGAAGCCGATTTTTAATGCTCGGTCTGCATTTTTATAAGCCTTGTTCATTTGAGTAAGTGTGTTAAAACATTCACTTATACCTACGTGAATTGGATTATTTGAAATCATTGCTGAATATATCATTTGGTAAAATTCTTTGAAAAAACTATCCAGCTGCTTTGCATATAAAAATGACATGTCTAATTCTAATATGCATATAATCTTTTTTAGATCAGGCTGATGAATACAAGTTATATTATTTGAAGCATATTGTTTTTTTAATTGGTTATAAATAGTTATGAACAATTTTTCGCTTAATGTAAAATTATACCTAACGATACACAGACATCGGTTGGCATTATAGGGTATTGATAAATACTTGGCATTTCCCATAATTCTTGAGATTTGTGAATCTATTTGAGATATAAGGCTTAAATAAAACATTTCTACGGTTGAATATTGAAACTGGTTTTTTATATAATCATCTTCATTAGCAATAAATTTCAGTACGGGTTTTGATATTTCACGGTAGCTTAAATATATTGGAATATTTATTAGGGGGAAATTATTTTTCTCCGACAATTCTATAATTTCCTTTGTTATTACATTAATGTATTTGCCCAACTTAATTCCTAAACAACATGCCTTTTTTTCTATTAAGGTAGAAACGAAATCTAAAAATAAAGAATCATTATTTTTGAAAAAATAGCCCGTAGTAATAATCAAATCCCCTTCCTTTATCCAATAGCCGCCTTCCGGAATTTCTATAACATCAACATATTTTATGTTGCGATTACCACCGTCTGCTCCGCTTATATACTTTAGTTCAGAATTAATTTTAAGCAAATCATCAACTTTCACAAAATTCACCTCGTCAACTTTTCGATCTATCCTAAGAAGTTTATAACCTTCCTAAGAAGCTTTAAAGCTTCTTAAGAGGCCTTAAAGCCTCTTAGGAAGATTTATAATGTTAACATATATTAACATTATTTTCTATATAAATCTATATAAATCTATATTTATTATCTAAAGAATTATTAAATTATTTACTAAAGCTGAAAATTATAAAAATACTTAACCCTAATATGCAATATGCACATTAAAACGAGGAAAAAAAAGAAAAAAAATTAAATTTAAAATTATATTATTATATCAGCAATAATAATTTAATTTTTTTTATATTGGGAAGGTGGTTATATGACATGAATAAAAAAACAAAGGCAGGATTTATAACAATAGGACAATCCCCACGTCCTTATATAATGAAAAATATTCGTGATATTTTAGAAACAACTTTTGATATTATTGAGGATGGTGCGTTAGATGGATATGATTATGATGAAATTTTAAAAGTTTTTCCTCTGAATTACGATAATGATATTGTTGTTACCGAATTATCCGATAACAGAGAAATACTGATTAATATAAATTATCTCAGACCGCTTATTCAAAATTCAATTGAACGGTTGGAAAAGAAGGGTGCAGAACTTGTTGTGCTAATGTGTACCGCTGAAATGGGTTTTTTCAGAAGTAATGTATTTTTTGTTGAAAGCAGTGCAATAGTTAAAAATATTGCGGAAGCTTTAGGGAAAGGTAAGAGAGTGGGTATATTTATACCGGATGCAAAACAAATGACTCAAATGATAAAAAAGTGGAGCAGCATGGAAACTGCTGAAATCCATGCACTGTCACCATATTTAAATGCGGAGGAAACAGAAAAAATTATTGAAAAGTACAATAGCAAAAAATGGGACATGGTAGTGCTGGATTGTATGGGTTATACGGAAGAAATAAAGAATATTATTTCCGAAAAACTAAGTACAAAAGTGCTGCTGTCACGTTCGGCAACAGCAAGGGTCGTAGCTGAATTAGGCTGCGATAAATTTTAATAAAGAGGTGGTTTCTTTGGTTAAATATATAGCAAAGCGAATATTTGCAGGTCTTCTGACGATGTTTGTTCTGGTTACAATTTCCTTTTTTCTAATGAGGAGTATTCCGGGAGGTCCCTTTAATAATCCGGAGGATAAAAATATCCCTCAGAGCATAATTGAAATGACAAACGAAAGGTATGGGCTAAATGCACCTTTGCACGTACAGTATGTCAGATATCTTAAAACCTTGGTCAAAGGCGATTTAGGATATTCATTTATTCTTCAGAACACAAAGGTAAACGATATCATAGCCAGGGGATTTCCCGCTACCGCAA
>DCDU01000022.1:0-626 GCA_002316585.1 Firmicutes bacterium UBA1047
TAAATGTTCTTCAACTATTTCATCCACCCTGTCAACTGTCATTCTTGCATAAAATGAACCTTCAGGATATATTATTACAACCGGTCCTTCTTCGCATAAGCCAAAGCATCCGGTTCCGATAACCTGAACTTCATTGTCTAAGTTAACTTCTTTTATCTTTTCTATAAATCTTTCCCTAATCAAGGCAGATTTCGAAGAACTGCAGCCTGTTCCTCCACAAACCAACACATGAGATCTGAAAATCTTCATAACCATCCTCGCTTTCTATTGCTGATTTTCTGAGCCGATTGTATATTCAAATACAACCCTGTTATTAACCAAATGTTCAGATACGATTCTTTTCGCTTTTTCAGAGTCAACATGAATATAGGTGACTTTCTCTTTATCCGGTGCATATATTTCTACTATTGGCTCTAATGTGCACATTCCTATACAACCGGTCTGTACAACCGAAACATTGCTTAAATTTCTTTTTGATACTTCTTCAACAAATGCAGATAAAACAGGTCTTGCTCCGGCAGATATTCCGCAGGTTGCCATACCAACCACAACACGAATATCCTTGTCGGTATTTCTCATTTCTACATTTTTTATAGATTCATCTCTTAACTTTTTTAATTCTTCCA
>DCDU01000022.1:821-1012 GCA_002316585.1 Firmicutes bacterium UBA1047
CGGTATTTTTTTCGTCTCCAATTTTCCGTAGACATCCTGGTCAATCATCATAACAGGCGCAAGTCCGCAGCAACCCAAGCACCTTGTTGCTTCAAGGGTAAATAAATTATCGGCTGTAGTCTGCCCTACCTTAATTTTTAATTCCTTTGTTAATTTGTCCATAATCAGCTGAGAACCTTTTACATAACATG
>DCDU01000022.1:1158-1923 GCA_002316585.1 Firmicutes bacterium UBA1047
ACCTTTTACATAACATGCTGTTCCAAGGCATACTCCGATTTTATGCTTCCCTTTGGGCTCAATGGCAAATTGTGTATAAAATGTAGCAACCCCATACACTTCAGCCAATGGCATGTCTAATTCGGAAGAAACAAACTTTTGAACTTCAATTGGTAAGTATCCGAAAATTTCCTGAGCCTTGTAAAGCGTTTGCATTAAAGATCCTTGAACGTCCTTTATTGTATCAATGTACTCCTTAAGCTCAATAAAATGCTTTTCATTTGCCTTAACATCCAGTACCTTTGTCAAAATAAAAACCTCCTTATTGCATTTTAATATTTTCATTAATTATATAATTCTGTTATTTAAATGTCAATTCGTGTAAACATATACATGAAAACGTATGCTAAAATAGGAAAACAATTACTATTATTAATGGATATAGTTTCTTTTGATACTATATTTACTTCAGTTTACATTTTATTAAAGGGACTATCACAAACTATATATATTCCATAAATGTCAAAATAGAATAGTATTATTTTAAGGAAACGTTCCCCAAGAGCTTAATTTCTTTGACTGTCCCTGCTCAGCAGTCAAAGAAGTTGGGTTAGGATAACAAAAAATCATTGTAAAAACAATGATTAATCTTCTATCTTCAATAAATCCAATATTCTGTTCAAGTCCTCGCTGCTGGTATATTCTATTTCTATTTTTCCCCTGTTTTTATTTTTTTTGATATTTACCTTTGATGAAAATCTGTCTGTGAGCATTTCCTCCAAATAT
>DCDU01000022.1:2115-3853 GCA_002316585.1 Firmicutes bacterium UBA1047
TTTTCTACATCTCTTACACTTAAATTATCTCTTATTATAATATCTGTTATGTATTTTTGCTTTTCTTTTTCCAAGCTTAAAATTGCTCTTCCATGTCCTGCAGTAATTAAATTTTTTACAATTTTATCCTTTACATAATCATCCAAATTACTGAGTCTCATAATATTAGTGACATATACTCTTGACTTGCCTACTATATTTGATACCTGTTCCTGGGTTATATCGTATCTCTCCATAATAAACTCATATGCATTTGCTTCGTCTATGGGGTTTAAATCTTCCCTCTGGATATTTTCAATTAATGCAATTTCAGAGGCATTTCTGTTTTCAATATCTCTTACTATGCAGGGCATTGTTTTGATGTTTGCGTTTTTGCAGGCTCTCCATCTTCTTTCACCTGCTATAATGCTGAAGAAATCTCCATCTTTTCTTACAATTATAGGTTGAATAACACCATATTTTTTTATGGACTCTGTAAGCTCGTCTAATTTTTCCTGTTCGAAAATCTTACGAGGCTGATTTGGATTTGGGGTAATCAGATCAATATCTATTTCTTGAATTCTTTCATAGTCTTCTTTTTCTAAGTTTTCCGGAATTAATGCAGACAGTCCCTTTCCTAATGCTTTTCTCTTTACAGCCATATTCTCCTCCTAATTGTTTTTAATAAATTCTTCCGACAATTTTATATATGCGGTACTTCCTTTGGATTTATCATCATAGAGCATTATAGGCTGCCCAAAACTTGGAGCCTCCGCAAGTCTTACGCTTCGAGGTATTACGGTTCTATATACCTTGTCCTTAAAATATTTTTTAACTTCTTCCACAACTTGTATTGAAAGGTTGGTTCTGCCGTCAAACATATTCAAAAGAACTCCTTCAATCTTAAGCTTAGGATTTAAATTTTCTCTTACAAGCTTAACTGTATCAATAAGCTGTCCAACCCCTTCTAAGGAATAATATTCGCATTGTATCGGTATCAATACCGAGGTAGATGCCGTAAGAGCATTTAATGACAGCAAACCAAGCGATGGAGGACAATCAATTATAATAAAATCATAGTTTTTTTCGATTAAGTTTATTTTTTCCCTAAGTGTTTTTTCCCTGTATTTTGTATTGGTAAGCTCTATTTCAGCTCCCGCCAATTGTATATTTGCAGGAATAATATCTAAATTTTCTATTTCCGTTTTACAGATGATTTTATTTATGTCATAATCTTCAATCAAAACATCATAAATTGTATATTCCAACCGGTTTTTGTCAATGCCGAATCCGCTGGTTGAATTACCTTGCGGGTCAATATCAATGCTAAGTACCTTCTTTCCTTTTAATGCCAGCGCTGCACACAAATTAACATTGGTTGTAGTTTTACCGACACCGCCTTTTTGATTGAAAATACTTATCACTTTGACCATCTCATCACCTTCTACATATTTTTTTTCGGAATTTTTACCTTTATTTCGATGTACTCATCTGATTCATTCTGTTCAAATTTAGCTTCAATACCTGTTTTAACTATTTCATTGTAAGCATTTTTTATTGTATTTACATATATTTTATAGTTTATAAAATTTCTTACATAGCGCCTGTCCCTTTTTTTCTTGACATTTAAATCTTCGGCAATTGAATTTACAAGTTTTTCTGTTTCACTTACATTTAAATCTTTTTTAATTATTTTATCAACAATACTGTGAAGGATTTCCTCATCTTCTATTTTTAACAATGCTCTTCCATGACGCTC
>DCDU01000022.1:3985-6140 GCA_002316585.1 Firmicutes bacterium UBA1047
GCTCTTCCATGACGCTCTGTTAAATTTCCTTCCCTTAATTTTTCTTTAACTGATTGGGGAAGCTTAAGAACTCTCAGTTTATTTGCAATTGCAGATTGAGATTTACCTAATTTTTGTGCCAATTGAGTCTGAGTTAAACCAAATTCGCTGATAAGTCTTTCAAATGCCATTGCTTCTTCTATAAAGTCTAAGTCTTCTCTCTGTAAATTTTCAATCAATGACATTGCCGCGGATTCTTCTTCCTTTGCTTCGATAATTACCGCAGGAACTGTTTCCATTTTTAACATTTTTACAGCTTTATATCGCCTTTCGCCTGCTACAATTTCATAAATATCATCATAAATTTTTCTAACCGTAATAGGTTGTATAATACCATAATTTTTAATAGATTCGCTTAATTCTTCCAAAGCCTTTTCATCAAAAATTTTTCTTGGCTGATTTTTGTTCGAAATTATTTTGTTAACATCAATATGAACAATATTGCTTATCAAAAATTTTCCCCCCTTATTTTAATGGCTCCTTGCTTGGCTTTCCTGCTTTTCTTGGATACTTGCTGTCTGTTGGCCTATTTTTTTCTATTATAACAATTTTTCTGACAATATCGGTACCCGGAAGACATATCTCTTTGACTTCTTTTATTTTGCCGCCTAATTTTTTGATGGCATTGTCGGAATCTGCGATTTCCCGGGAAATATTATCACTTTTATATGCAGCAAAATACCCTCCTACCTTTACAAATGGAATACAATATTCACTTAAAACATTAAGGGGTGCTACAGCTCTTGAAACACATATATCATAATTTTCTCTGTGCTCCTTATTTTGCCCAAAATCCTCAGCTCTGCCGTGAATAAGCTTCACATCCCGCAAATTTAAAGCTTTAGCTGCTTCAGACAAAAAATCTATTCTTTTTCTCAAGCTGTCCAACAGTGTTAATTCATAATTACCGTTTATGATTTTAAGGGGTAACCCGGGAAAACCTCCGCCGGTTCCCACATCAATCATTTTTTTGTTTTCATTGATATTGTCTTCATTCAATAAAAGAATACTATCTATAAAATGCTTTATATAAATTTCTTCATCATCTTCTATGGATGTAATATTTATTTTTTTATTCCATTCCTTTAACAGATCTCTGTATAAAATAAACTTATTTTCAATATCCTTGCCGTAGGGTAATTTAAGATGATTAAAACCCTCTTCCATTGTTTTTATCAAAGGTGCACTCCTTTTTACTTTTTTACTTTTGATTGTTTGTCATCAAATATATTAACAGAACATTTATATCTGAAGGTGAAACTCCTGAAATTCTTGAAGCCTGACCAATCGAGTCCGGTCTTATTCTGCTTAATTTCTGCCTTGCTTCAATTCTGAGGCTTCCTACATCATCATAATTTATATCATTTGGAATTTTTTTATTCTCAAGTTTTTTAAACTGTTCAACCTGGCTTATTTGTTTTTGGATATAACCTTCATATTTTATTACCGTTTCAACATAATCCTTTGTTTCTTTTCTTAAAACGGGTCTGTCTGCATCCAAAAATAATGTATTGTCGTAATTCAGCTCTGTTCTTCTCATTAAGTCATAAAGGCTTGTGGGAATTTTTAAAGAAGCACTTCCCATATCCTCCAAAGCTTTGTTTACTTCAGCCTTTGGGTTTATTTTAATATTTTTTAATCTTTCAATCTCATTTTCTTTTTCTTCTTTTTTATCCTTGTACCTTTTGTATCTTTCTTCCGTTACCAATCCTATTTCATATCCTTTTTCGGTCAGCCTTTCATCAGCATTGTCCTGCCTTAAAATAAGCCTGTACTCTGCTCTTGATGTCATCATTCTGTAAGGCTCGTTTGTTCCCTTGGTAACAAGATCATCAATCAACACGCCTATATAGGCTTCCGAGCGGTCTAAAACAAAGGGCTCCTTGTTGTTTAGGCTCAAATATGCATTTATTCCTGCCATCAGCCCTTGTGCCGCAGCTTCTTCGTAGCCTGAGCTTCCGTTTACCTGTCCGGCGAAAAATAAGTTTTTAATACTTATCAATTCAAGACTTCTTTTAAGCTGCGTAGGATCAATGCAGTCATATTCTATAGCGTATGCCGGTCTCATAATTTCTGCATCCTCAAGCCCAATCATGGACCTGTACATTTGAATTTG
>DCDU01000136.1:0-5692 GCA_002316585.1 Firmicutes bacterium UBA1047
AATAATGAAAAATAAAATCTCCTCGAATCGGGGAGATTTTTGTTTTAGATACATATAATGATTCTGCCTTACCACAGTATTTAACGATAGATAATTAACGATAACAATTTCGGTTAAGGCATTTCATTTCTCTCTTCACTTTTTGTTCGCTTAATTGTATAATGTTATTTATAAAGATTTAATAAGAGGTTAATTATGAAAAAATATTTTTATTTATTGGCGGATTCTTAATAGTTCCGCTTCCGCCTGACATTAATCCGGAATTTCCGGAATACGTATTTTTTGATACAGTTGTTGTAACACGGGAGTATTTTATCGAAAAATTACCGGTATTTTTAAAAATACTATGTGCCAATGAATTATATATTAAAGAGCATCCGGGTGCTTTATATAAATCTTATTAATAATTTTTATCGACAGCCTTTTATTCGTGTGATAAAATAATTTATACTATGAAGATGGGAGAAAACTATGAAAATACTTTATAAAGGAAAAACGAAGAATGTACTGATGAATGAGGAAGACGGTTCGGTTTATCTGTTGTACAAGGACGACGCAACCGGTGAAAACGGAGTTTTTGATCCCGGTTCCAACACCGTTGGCGGAAGCGTAGAAGGTAAGGGAAAAGTTGGTCTTAAAATTTCCAAATACTTTTTAGAGCTGATGGAAAAAAACGGTATACCGACTCATTATCTTGGTGCGGATATTGATAATAATTTGATGAAAGTAAGAAATCTGACTGTTCCAAAGTTGGAATTTGTACTTCGATACTTTACGGCAGGAAGTATGTGCCGCAGGTTTAGTATAGAAGAAGGAATCCCATTTAATCCTCCTTATGCGGAAGTTACGTTAAAGTCTGATGAGCAGGGCGACCCCTTAATCAGCGAGAGGATATGTATTATGAAAGGACTTTTGGCTGAAGGACAATATAATGAGGCTCTTGAAATCTTAGAAAAGGTAGGTGAGGTTCTTAAAAAAGAATTAGCTCAAATGAACCTTACTTTAATTGATTTTAAAATTGAAATAGGCTATGATGAAAGCGGAAAAATTTATGTTGTGGACGAAATAACTCCTGACATTTGGCGTATTCGTGATAAGAACGGTAATATTCCAAACCAGATAGAATGCGGAAATCTGATTTTAGAAAAAATAGCGAATGCATAAATTGGCTTAAGCCGCAGTGAAAGATGAACATGGAACAATGAACAATTAACCGGTATGTAAATATAACTGTCTAATCGCATACTTGTGCTGTTCAATGTTTTGTGTTCGTTTTTTTATTCAAATATTCAAATAAATCATATGATATTTTATTAAGACTATGCTATTATATATATAGTGAAAATAATCAGAGATAAGATGGAATTACATATGAAGCTTGGAGGAACAATGATTAATACAGAGCGCGAATTAACGGACTATGTAACGGTAGTGGGCGGGGTAAATATAGACATACAAGGATTTCCCAAAAAAAAGCTTATTCCTGAAGACTCAAATGTTGGAACAGTGAAAATATCTTTAGGGGGAGTAGGCAGAAATATCGGTGAAAACTTAATAAGATTAGGTATAAGTACAAAGCTGATAAGTGTTTTGGGAGATGATATATACAGCAGCAAGATTTTAAAAGATTCTTACGATATTGGTTTAAATATGAATGACAGTATGATACTCAAGGGTGAAAATGCTTCAATATATCTTGCTGTATTGGATGAAGACAATGATATGCATATTGCTATAAACAGCATGGATATATTTGATAAAATGACTGTCGGTTTTATTAAGGGAAAAAAACATATTTTAGATAATTCTAAGCTGTGTGTTCTGGATACAAATATTCCTTCGGACGTAATGGAATACTTGCTTAATGAGTACAAAGATAAAGATATCTTCCTTGATACCGTTTCGGTAACCAAAGCAAAAAAAGTTAAAAACCTCACGAGACATATTCATACAATAAAAACCAACAGAATTGAAATTGAAGCAATAACTGAAATAGAAGCAAAAGATGAAGATGGACTTAGAAAAAACGGGGAATACTTGCTGGGCAAGGGAGTAAAACAAGTTTTTATTACTCTCGGCAAAAACGGCGTATTTTATTGTAATAGAGATACAATGAAAATTATAAGGGTAAATAATATTAAACCGGTTAATACGACCGGAGCGGGAGATGCATTTATGTCGGCCTTAATATATTGTTATTTGTCAAATATTGATATAGATGAAAGTGCAAAATTTGCAACAGCTGCATCCATAATTGCACTTTCTCATGAAAATACAATTAATCCAAACATGTCGGCTGAAAATATAAATTTAAAAATGAAGGAGTTACACTATGATAAAAAAGTATTTGGATATTAATACGGAAGTTAAGGAAGCGCTGAAAAACGGGAATCCTGTTGTAGCATTGGAATCAACAATTATATCCCATGGTATGCCCTATCCCGAAAATGTTAAGACAGCATTGAATGTAGAAAAAATCATAAGAGATAACGGTGCGGTGCCTGCCACTATAGCAATACTAAACGGCATATTGAAGGTTGGGCTGACTAAGGAAGAAATTGAATACTTAGGCAAAGCAAAAAATGTTATTAAAACATCAAGAAGAGATATTTCCTTTATCGTAGCGAAAAAATCAGACGGAGCCACAACAGTTGCTTCCACTATGATAATTGCTTCCCTTGCAGGAATAAAGGTATTTGCAACAGGCGGTATCGGCGGTGTTCACAGAGGAGCAGCAGAAACCTTTGATATATCGGCAGACTTAGAGGAATTAGCCGAAACAAATGTAGCTGTTGTTTGTGCAGGAGCAAAATCGATTTTAGATATCGGGTTAACATTGGAATATCTTGAAACTCACGGAGTGCCCGTAGTAGGGTATAAAACCGTAGAAATGCCCGCGTTTTATACAAGAAAAAGCGGCTTTAAGGTTGATTATATGGCAGACAGCCCGGAAGAAATAGCATTTGCTTTAAAGGCAAAATGGGATTTGGGACTTAAGGGCGGCATGGTTGTGGCAAATCCAATTGAAGAACAATATCAAATGGATTATGACACAATAGCCGATGCAATCGATAAAGCTGTTAAAGAAGCTGAAGAGAAGGGTATAAAGGGAAAAGAGGCAACACCTTTTTTGCTTTCCAAGGTTAAAGAAATTACAGGCGGCGACAGTCTTAAATCCAATATTATGTTGGTTTACAACAATGCATTATTGGGAGCAAAAATAGCTGTTGAGTTTTCAAAATTATCATAACCTAAAAATAAAGTAATACTATTAAATCTTTTAGTATGATATAATTGCTAAGTTAATTATGAAAATCGGGAGGAATTATGGGTAAGGATGTAATTATTGCTTGTGATTTCAGCAATAAAGAAGAAGTTATAAATTTTCTTTCGAAGTTTACGGAAGAAAAACCCTATGTGAAAATAGGCATGGAATTATTTTATGCGGAAGGTCCTGAAATTATAAAACATATTAAGTCCATGGGACATAAAATATTTTTGGACCTTAAGCTGCATGATATTCCAAATACCGTTCATAAGGCTATGAAGGTTTTATCAGGTCTAAATGTTGATATGTGCAATCTCCATGCCGCAGGAACAATTTCCATGATGGAAGCTGCCGTTGAAGGCTTAACTCGTGAGGACGGTTCAAGACCAATATTAATTGCGGTAACACAGCTTACTTCCACTGATGAAGAAAGAATGCATAGGGATATTTTAATAGAAAAGCCGCTGGACGAAGTGGTAATGCACTATGCCAAAAACGCACAAGCAGCAGGCTTGGACGGTGTTGTTTGCTCCCCTTTGGAAGCGGGAAAGGTTCATGATGTATGCGGAAATGCGTTCTTGACAGTAACTCCCGGTGTAAGATTTGCAGACGGAAATGCAGGGGATCAGGTTAGAGTTACAACTCCCGCTAAGGCTAAGGAATTTGGCTCGGATTACATTGTTGTGGGAAGACCGATTACCGAATCAAAAGATCCTGTGGAAGCCTACAGAAGATGTTTAAGAGAATTTATGGGGTAGCCGCCAAGTTGAGGGATATACAATGAATAATATTAAAAAATTTATATATGATACCTTTTATTTAATTGCCGGCTGTCTGATAACTGCTTTTTCGGTAAATTTTATCCTTAAGCCAAACGGACTTATAACCAGCGGTATAACAGGACTATCTATTGTACTGGAAAAGTATCTGCAAATTAATTATTCTTATGTTTATTATATTATTACATTTATAATATTGATTGCTGCATTTTTATTAATGGGTAAAAAAGAAATTATGAAAATTATTTTCCTTTCTGTTTTGTATCCCACAGTGTTGCTTTTAATGCAGGGTATTGAATTTAAATTTGTTGAAAACGACCTACTGCTTGCTTCAATATATTTTTCAATTTTCTACGGCATCGGTGTAGGCATGATACTTCGGAAAGGCTTCTCTTTTGGAGGAACCGATACTATTGCAAGAATACTGAACAAAAGGTTCTTTCCTTCAATAAATGTCAGTTATCTTATGTTGATTTTAGACGGAATTGTACTAATAACCGCAGCCTTTGCCTTTGGAAGAAATATCGCATTATACTCAATCATAAGCCAGTTGATAGTCACAAGGGTATGTGATTATATAATGTTTGGTTTTGGTACTAAGCTGTACAAGCTTGAAATAATAAGCAGTAAATATGAAGAAATAAGCAATTATATAATGTATGAGTTAGGAAGAGGAGTAACTTTATTTAAAATAAAGGGATGCTACACAAATGAAGAAAAAATTCAAATCGAATCAATTTGCTCGCCAAACCAGGCAGTTTTGATACAAAAGCTTATAAAGAAAATTGAACCGGGTGCATTTGTAAAAGTATTGCCTGTTATAAATGTATGGGGTAAGGGCAGACGTTTCATAGATATAAGCACTGACGATTAATAAAAGAGAAGCTTAATTACAACCGCAGGTTATCCTTTAATGGGCTTAATACTTGGATACAGCCGGTAGCGCCTTTCATATCGGCGTAATTTTTGGTTTGACATGATAAATATTAAATGCTATAATCATTCTACGTTAACGGTAGGTGATATAATGGCTAATAATAATAAAGTTGTTGCAAACAACAAAAAAGCATACCATGAATATTTCATAGAAGAAAAATATGAAGCAGGCTTGGTGCTTGTTGGAACAGAAGTTAAATCAATAAGGCAGGGTAAGGTTAATTTAAAGGACAGTTATGTGGGTATAAAGAATGGTGAAGCATTTGTTTATAATATGCACATAAGTCCTTACGAAAAGGGAAACATATATAATGCTGACCCCTTAAGAGTCAGAAAACTGCTTTTAAATAAAAGAGAATTAAGGAAACTTATCGGATTAACAATATTAAAAGGCTATTCACTCATACCCTTAAGTTTATATCTAAAAAACGGTCTTGTTAAAATGGAGCTTTCCGTAGCTAAGGGCAAGAAAAATTATGACAAACGTCAGGATATTGCCAAAAAAGATGCCGAAAGAAGAATGCAAAGACTGAATGATTAATATTCCGGGGGCGTAAATGGTTTCGACGGGGATATAGAAGTAAGATAAGCGAGTCGTTGCCGCCAAACAACGCTAAAAGTGGCAAAAAAAATAAACGCAAACGAAAATAATTTAGCATACGCTGCTTAATTGCAGCTGCTTGTTCCGCTTAACCGACCTGTAGGTTAA
>DCDU01000136.1:5825-15102 GCA_002316585.1 Firmicutes bacterium UBA1047
TGTAGGTTAAACCGGGGCATCATCTAAATCAGGGAACTGCTTAAGGGATTCTTCGACCTTAAGTTGAGTAATTGGAGATAGCTGAGATTGAAGCCTGACCATAGGCGTCAGTCAAGGCGAAATTCAAATTATGGTCTGCGCTCGGAGAAAGTCTTGTGGAAATATTTTCGGACGTGGGTTCGACTCCCACCGCCTCCATCTTCAAAACCACGACAAAATATGTCGTGGTTTTTTTTGTAAAAAGTTATTGCAAATAAAAATATACATGTTTTCTGGAACAACGCATGTGGAGACTGTTCTATCGATAGAGAAGAAATAGGTTGAAATCAAAGGGCTTCACTATTTTCTAATTAAATATTGGTGTGTTTTATATTCCCCAGATGAATAATTTGAGGGAATTTTTATCGTTTCACATTTTTCCGAGATTGTTACACCGTACTTTCCTATTAACTCCACTCAAAAAATGTAATATTCAACTTTAGGGTTTTATTTACAAAATACTTGCTTATATGGTTATAAGTGTTATAGAATATAGATAATGAAGCAAAATTTATGTTCATTTCAGGTGATGATATGTTCAAAAAAGTTTTAAATAAGGCTCTTAATTATTATGATGATTTTGATTATTTAACTAATGCTCTATGTGTGTTTAGTAAAAATATTCCGTATGCGACTGGGGATGAATCTTTGATAGGCACATTGGAGCTTGGTAAATTTGCAGACATGGCTATATTAGACAGAGAGATTTTCCATGTTTCCCTTGAAGATATTCTAAATATTAAGGTGGAGCGTACCATGTTGGCAGGAAAAGATACATGGATACGAAAGTAACATACATTATATAAAGTGAATTTAGGAGGAAGAAAAGAAATGTACATTAAATGTTACGAAGAGGTAAAGTCTATAACAAAGGATTTAGTAAAAATTCCAAGTATTGTAAGAGAACCTAGAGGGGAAACGGCATGTGCAGAAGCAATATATAAATACTATATGTCATTAGATTACTTTAAGAAAAATCCGAGTAATGTAAAAATGGTTAAAACTGTAGATGACTTTGTTGACAGGCATAGTACTTATGCTTATGTAAAAGGAACAAAGGGAAATTCTAATCGAACCATTTTGCTCATTGGACATATAGATACAGTTGGAGTTGATGATTTTGGAAATATTAAGAAGTACGCATTTGATTCTGATAAGTTGCCTGAATTACTTCTTAAGCTGAATATAGCTGATGATGTGAACGAAGATATATTATCAGGAAAATACATGTTTGGTCGAGGTGCTTTGGATATGAAATCTGGCGTAGCTGGACACATGTATTTAATTAAATATTTTTCAGAGCATACGGATGAACTTGACGGAAATATTTTAGCCTATGCAGAGTGTGATGAGGAGGACAATTCTCACGGCATACTGACAGGACTTAAAGAGTTTAAAAAACTAAAAGAAACAGAAGGGTTTGATTATATAGCATGTATCAATGCAGATTATTCTACAGGTTATAATTTAACAGATATAAATAGATATGTATACTTTGGAAGCATAGGAAAACTATTACCTTCTTTTTATGTTGTAGGAAAAGAAACACATGTTGGGCAAGCATATGGAGGTTTAGACCCCAATCTTATTGTTTCAGAGCTTACAAGATTAATTGAGCTAAACACCGATCTTTGCGATGAAGCACAAGGAGAGGTAACAATTCCGCCTATTTCGCTAAAACAATCAGATTTTAAGGAAGGATATACAGTCCAGACGGCTTTGGCAGCATATGCTTATTATAATTTCTTTACCCACAGCATGTCGCCTGCAGATGTGATTGATATATGCAAGAAAAAGGCTATAGAAGCATTTGACAATGTAGTAAATTATGCAAATGAATCCTATAAGAAATATTGCAAGATGAGCAATGTTGAATATACAAAACTTCCTTGGAAAACAAGGGTTTATACTTGGGAAGAATTATATGTTGAATTAACAGAAAAACATGGGGGAAAGTTCACCAAGCACATATATAATTTTGCAAAAGAACTCAATGAAAAACAACCTACCCTTGATTTAAGACTTTTTAGCATAAAGGTAATTGAAGAAGCATGGAAATGGGTGGAAGATAAATCACCAGCTATCGTTGCGTTTTTTGGTTCAATTTTCTCAGCTAGAATTGAGATGACAGGGAAAACAGAAAAAGAAAAAAACTTATTGTCTGCTGTTGATTATTCAATTAAAGAGGTTCAAAACCAATGTGAAAATCCTATTAAGGTAAGAATGTTCTATCCATATATATCAGATTCCAGCTTTATGGCTTTAAGCGATGATGTGGACTCCATTGAAACTTTAGGAAAAAACATGCCATCATGGAAAACTAAATATTTCTATGATGTAGAAGATGTATTATCTGTTAATGTGCCGGTTGTTAACATAGGATCATTCGGTAAGGATGGTCATAAAATCACAGAAAGAGTTCATATGAAATATACATTTGAAAATGTGCCAAACATGTCTTATTTGACAATTCGTGAACTATTAAAATAACTGTAAACTTTTTAGGATTTTCTTATAATAGACTAAGAATAACATATAAGCGGTTTATCAATGAATATTATAAAATTTAATAAAAATGGCTCCAGCATTAAGGATATTTTAAAAAATCTAAACAACTAAAAGTTGATTTCTATACTGTATAGGAGTCAACTTTTTTAAACGTAAGCGTCAATTACAGGCTGACCCGAATTAGATAAGGTCGAGCTCGTCTATACCGAGCAGATCGCAAATGGCATTATTGATCATTATCCTAAAATCATCATCAGATATGTTGTGGGCCTGTCCATATTCGTAGGCGTTATCTACAGTACACGCAAATTTGCGCGCCAGAATATAATCTTCCCTTTCCATCTACGGGAAATGCTCTATGACATATCCCGAGTAGTCCATTTCAAAATCATCCTTCGACATCTTTCCGTCAGCAAAATCAGAGAGAAAATCTATCATAAATGCCGTATGTTTTCCTACCTTCATCAGTCTTCCTCCCATGCATATTTTTCAGCCTTTGCATCCTTCGGCTTGGGCGAGAACACCTTCTGCGGCAATACGCTGCTTCCGGGAAGAAAATCCATGATTGATGATGCATAGCCTGGTTTGCCCAGATCCGCTGTGACTTTGCATAATATACTGCCTTGCCCAGAAGGCTTCCCGGCAGCACACTCAGGCTGTCAATCCAGTTGAAGAATTCATCCATCATCGGCCTTGACAATCGTTCACGCTCTTTAACACGGTTTTCGGGGGTCAATAAAGCAAACTGTTTTTCAAAATGAAACAGTTTATCGCAATAGGCAACACCCTTTTCCGCATTGGTACCTGCCCGCTGTTTCTTCTCTCCTGCATCACCTGTGCCCATTGGGAGAGCCGGTAATCGTTGGTAACCTTGCGTGTGTCCATACAATCTCTCCATTCATAGTTGAATAAGTTTGCTTACTTTTTCAACTTTTTTATATTCTGATTGTACAGCTTTTTCAACCGCCTTTACAGGTAATTGCCTACTTGACGCTTACGTTTTATATGGTATAGTTAATTAGATAATTATATTTTTTGGAGGATTATAATTTGGATTGGGTTAGTTGGTTAGCTTTAATTATTATACTATGCTTTGCATCATATCCTGGAAAGGTTAGAAAGCTTGAAAGCAAAGTTAGAAATATTGAAAGAAAGCAAAAAGGAGAGAATACAATGTCGAAAATTATACATGAATTAGTGGATAAAACTTGTAAAATAACAACAAATGGAGATTCAATACTTGATATAGAATCTGGTAGTATTTGTACAGTTTTAGATGTTGATGATGAATGGATTAAAATTACATACACCGATAAAAAGAATAACACAAAGACTCAAGTTCTAAGGATTGATTGTATTGATAATATCGAAATTATCAACAACTAATGAGAATACTTTTTAGCTGGTGTTATTTATTAAAATTCAATGACATTATATATTACAACTAAACTCAAAGTTATCAGGCTAAAATAGATGCGTAATGTATCTGTTTTAGCCTGATTGTTTATGTTATACTCAAAGTAGCATCAACTATTGAATTTCAGATGATTCTATATTTTGTATGCAGCATTGAGTTGAGTATAAGTTGCCATGCAAACAGTAAATTTTAGGAGGACATCAATGAGAACGCCTAAGATTAGGGATGCATAAGGAAATATATATCCATATAGTATTACGGAAATTATCAAGTTAAATATCGGTGGGGTTGAACAACATCTGATGATAAGGGGTAAAAATATTCAAAACCCTATTTTACTTTTTGTTCATGGTGGTCCAGGGCAAGCGGAAGATCAAAGAGGTGCAGGTCTCTCTTATTCTAAAAGCATACCTAAAGACACCTTTACTATAGATGTGTTCCGTGCTGACTTAAATGAGGTTACTGATTATTTGATTCAGCGATTTAATCAACCTAAAATTATAATTGCAGGACATTCATGGGGTACAGTTCTTGCAACTTATTCTGTAAAAGATTATTCTGATAAATACAGCGCATATATAGGCATAGGCCAGGTTGTTAGCTCGATGGAGGCTGAAAGAATCTCATATCGTTATGTCAAAAACGAAGCAGAACTGCAAAACAATAAAAGGGTCCTTAGAGAACTTCAGAAGATAGGAGAGCCGCCACATTCGGAAAGAGAAGCATTAATACGAGCAAATTGTCAGGGAAGAATTGGTGGAATTACAAAGAAAAACCCTCCTAAAAGTATTGTTTCATTGCTTAGAAATACTACAAGAGAGGACTTGAATTACAGAAATAAGTGCAATTTTAAGTTGGATTATATCGGAATTGAAAATTATCAAGGAATGGATAAAACATTGCGGTGGTATGTTTTTACCTAATGACACAAGATTTCGTGTTTTAAAAAAATACAAACGTTTATAGAATTATAAAAAAACTTTTAGCGGAAATTATAAATGTGGAAGAGGAAGATATACTTCCTGAAACAGAGCTTGCAATTAACGACAGAAGCGATGCAATTAATGTTGCAAGGCTTATAATAGAATGCGAAAAAAGCTTCAAAATAACAATTAATGACGAGGATGTTCATACATTTAAATGCGTAAATGATTTAGTTTATTACATTCGGAAATTGCAGTCCGATAATTAACCGTAATGGGCTTTTAAAACAGACAATAAATTTAGGCAGCATATGGCTTCCGGAATGACACTCTCTCAGAATGTAAGGCGGGAATTATTTGTTAAAAACAATAATTCCCGCAACCATCAGAGCTACGCCTATGAGTTTAATCCATTCAAAGCCAATTTTTTCCGTACCGAACAATCCAAAAACTTCAATTAAATAGGAAACCACAATTTGTGCCAATAAAATTAACATTGTTGCATACGCGGGTCCTAAACCTGATATACCTTGAATTACGGTGAATGTGATGAATGCGCCGATTACGCCGCCAAATAAATATAATTTATTGCTGACATTAAATACCGAAAGTAAATTCTCCTGTCCGGCGAAGAACCACACACCTATACTACCCAACGGTAGAAGAAAGAATACCCAACTGTTTGCAGTCCAAATACTTGAAGAGTCCATTACACGAGTATTAAAAACACCCTGAATACTCATTAATAAGCCGGCAAGCAATGCAAATAAAATACTGCTCATATAATCCTCCTGAAGTATAGTATTCCTAAAAAAGTCAATTTAAACAAAAACTTTTATCTATGCTAACCATAGAATAATCGGAAACTGAGCCTTATTGCTGCCGGCAAAACATTTTCATTAAAATTCATCTTTACATAGCACTTTAAATGTTGTATAATTTCTGATGTTATGTAAAAATATTTACAAACCAATATATGGAGGGTATTAGTTTTAGGAGGAAAAATGAAAAAGGTAATAATAATTGTTGTAGTATTTGCATTGTCATTTGGATTTTTAACATTAGTAAATAATAAGGGTTCAAATACTGCATCAGAACAAGAAACACTGACGGGAACTGCTGATGGATTCGGCGGACCTATTAATGTTACAGTGGTTGTAAAAAGTGATGATATAATTTCGGTTGAAGCAGTCGGTGACGATGAAACAGAAGGCATAGGAACAATGGCATTGGAACAGCTTCCGGATTTAATAGCTGAAGCGGATTCAACGGAAATTGACGGAGTTTCAGGAGCTACATATTCAAGCGACGGTATTAAAGCAGCTGTTAAAAATGCTTTAGAGTCAAAATAATTTAGGCTTACTTACAAAATAAAGAACTGTACCGATAGGTATGGCTCTTTTTAGTTTTATAAAATTTTTTGGAATAAATATTGATAATATACTATAATAATATAATATCCACAAAATTCTACAATTAAAACAGTATTAACCACTATAATTAAAAATGTAAAAATAATGAAAAGATTGTCAAGATGCAGTATTTTTACGCCCTCATATTTTGCAATTGAAATGATAAGCTATTGACAAATAAAAAATTGTATTATATGGTGAATAAAGCATGGATATTGTATCCTACTTGAAACATGGAGGAAAAATGAAAAATTTGTTAATAGTTGAATCACCTGCCAAAGCTAAAACAATAGGTAAGTTTTTAGGAAAAAACTATACTGTTAAAGCTTCGGTAGGTCATGTACGTGATTTACCCAAGAGTAAAATAGGAATAGACATAGATAATAATTTTGAGCCTAATTATATAACAATCAGGGGAAAGGGGGATGTAATCAAGGAGCTTAAAAAAGAGGCTAAAAAAGCAGATAATATATTTCTTGCAACGGACCCTGACCGTGAAGGAGAGGCTATATCGTGGCATCTTTCTAAAATTTTAAATTTGGATGAAAGTAAGGAAATAAGAATTGTATTTAATGAAATCACAAAGGATGCAATTAAAAATGCCAGTAAGAACCCCCGTAAAATTAATATAGATTTAGTTGATGCACAGCAAGCCAGACGTGTTCTTGACAGATTGGTGGGATATAATATAAGCCCTCTGTTATGGAAAAAAATCAGAAAAGGCTTAAGCGCAGGCAGAGTGCAGTCTGTTGCCTTAAAGCTTATAATAGATAAAGAACGTGAAATAATGGACTTCAAGCCCGAGGAATACTGGACTCTTGAGCTTGAAATCAAAAAATCCAAGAAAAAATTCATTGCAAAATTTATCGGTTTTTATAAAAATGATAAAATAAAGAAGGAAAAAATTAAAAATCAAGATGAAATAAATAAAATTCTCGACAGTATAGATAAAGAAAAAATCGCTGTTATGAAAATCGAAAAGTCAAAGAGCTACTCAAAGCCAAGTGCACCTTTTACAACAAGCTCTCTGCAGCAGGAAGCAAACAGGCGGCTTAATTTTACTTCCAAAAAAACCATGATGGTTGCCCAGCAGCTTTATGAAGGAGTAAATGTCAAGGGTGAAGGAAGCGTCGGTCTTGTTACTTATATAAGAACCGATTCATTTAGATTATCCGATGAAGCTACATCCAGTGTTAAGGAATTTATATTATCAAATTACGGTGAAAAATACTATAAGCACAGAGTATATACCAAGTCAAAGAAAAACGAAAGTAAAATACAGGATGCTCATGAAGCAATAAGACCTACTTCGTTATTACGAACTCCCGAGCTGCTTAAGGACAGCCTGACTTCCGACCAATACAAGCTATACAATCTTATTTGGAAAAGATTTGTTTCTTGTCAGATGGCAGATGCCGAATATGATGTTACCAAGGTTTTACTAAATAACAATGACAATATTTTTGAAAGCAGCGGTAAAATACTTGCATTTGACGGTTATAAAACCGTATATAAATATACTGATGAAAAAGATGATAAGCTGTTTCCTGAAATGGAAATAAACGAAATATTGGAAATATCAAAAGTTGACCCGCAGCAGCATTTTACCCAGCCTCCTGCACGCTATACAGAGGCAAGTCTCATAAAAGATTTGGAGGAAAAGGGAATCGGAAGACCAAGCACATATGCCCCAACCATAACAACAATTACAGGAAGAGAATATGTAGCTAAAGAAAAGGGATATCTTTTTCCCACCGATATGGGTTTCTTGGTTACTGAAATGATGGAGAAATACTTTTCCAAAATCGTTGATGAAAAATTTACTGCAGAATTGGAAAACCACTTGGATGATGTGGCTAACGGAAATATTAATTGGCGCAGTGTAATTTCGGACTTTTACGAAGGCTTTAAAACAGAGCTGAATGTAGCGGAAAAGGAAATGGAAGAAATTGAAATCAAGGATGAAGTCAGCGATGTACAGTGTGAAAACTGCGGTGCATTCATGGTTATTAAAAGCGGAAGATACGGGAAGTTTCTTGCCTGCCCTAATTACCCCGAGTGTAAAAATACAAAGCCGTTAAACGGAAGAGAAGCAGCTGAGGAAACAGATGAAGTATGTGAAAAATGCGGCTCCAAAATGCTTAAGAGGAAGGGGAGATTCGGAGAATTTTTAGCTTGCTCCAATTATCCTGCCTGCAAGAATACAAAGCCAATTATAAAAACAATTGATGTTCCATGTCCGAGATGCAGCGGAAAAATTGCAATAAAGTTTTCAAAAGCAGGACGCAGATTTTTTGGCTGCTCCAACTATCCGGAATGCAAATACATTTCCTGGTTCGAACCAACTAATGAAAAATGTCCTATTTGCGGGGAATTAATGGTTTTAAAAAACAATAAATTAACCTGCGTAAATAAAGAATGTAAAAAAGGTGAATAATATTCACGAAGATTCAAGAAAAATATGCATATATTTGTTAATTAAATATTGCCAAACAAAATTGGCTATGATATACTAATCTTAATTACGCACAGATTTGGATCATGTTAGAGTTGTGCCGATAGTGGTCTTTTTCATGATATGATATTTCTGGAGGTAAAACAAAAGGAGGATAAATAATGGCAATTATTAGTATGAAAAAATTGCTCGAAGCAGGGGTTCACTTTGGACATCAAACAAGAAGATGGAATCCTAAAATGGCAGAGTATATTTTTACGGAAAGAAACGGAATCTACATTATCGATTTGCAGAAAACAAGTGATAAAGTAGATGATGCTTACAACTTTGTAAAAGAAGTTGTATCAAGCGGAGACGAAATATTATTCGTCGGAACAAAAAAACAAGCTCAGGAATCTACAAAGGCTGAAGCCGCAAGATGCGGAATGCATTTCGTAAGTCAGAGATGGCTTGGAGGAATGCTTACAAACTATTCAACAATCAGAAAAAGAATTGACAGGCTTAATGCATTGAAAACTATGGA
>DCDU01000084.1:0-1773 GCA_002316585.1 Firmicutes bacterium UBA1047
TCTTCTTTCATTGGGTCACCTCTTATGATTTAAGTATTTCATATTCATACCTCAGTTAAGCAAAAGATGTGTTTAAATAAACTATATTCTTCTTTTATTTTAATATAGTTAAATACATAAAACAAGTCTGTTTTTAAACATGATTCAATTACATTAAATAATTACAACAAATAAATACTCCATATACAGAGTATTTATTTGTTGTATTGTATGTTTATTTAATTTCATTGCTTAGATTTAATAATATTCCTGACAGAATATCCGTACCTAACGCAATATCTTCATAATCAGTCCATTCTTCCATATTATGACTGATTCCATTTTTACTTGGTACAAAAATCATTCCGAACGGAGCAAAATGTGCAACAAACATTGAATCATGATACGCACCGCTATGCATTATATTATATTTTATATTTTTTTCTATACAACTGTTTTTTATGGCATCTATTATATAGGTATCCGCCTTTTCCGGTTTCTCATTACAAATAATTTCTGTTGTGATTTCAACATTTCTTAATGATGATATATAACCGGTATACTGATTAAGGCTATTGATAATTTTACATTTTTCTTCAAAATCGGTACTTCTTAAATCAATTGAAAAAGACGTTTTACCCGGAATTACATTTGATGCTCCGGGAAAAGCATCAAACATTCCCACCGTAACAACCGTGCTAATGTTTTTAGATGCTCTTGCCATCTTTTCCAGTTCCAATATTATTTCAGAAGAAGCTGTCAAAGGGTCTTTTCTCATATACATAGGTGTAGCTCCCGCATGCTGCTGCACTCCGTTAACAGTAACTCTAATATCTGTAGGAGCTGAAATAGCTGTAACTATTCCTACCTTAGAACCTGTATCTTCTAATACGGCACCCTGTTCTATATGCAACTCCACAAAGCTATGTACTTCTCCTAATTCTTTTTTTACTTTATTAAACTCATTTATGTTATATCCTCTTTGCAAAAGAACATCTTCCAATGATTGTCCCAAATCATCTTTTAAATTCTTTATATCATTCAAAGTAAGCTCCCCTGCCAAAGCTCTGCTTCCCAAACACCCTTTTCCAAACCTTGTAGGCTCTTCAGATGTAAATACAACTACCTCTATATCACGTTTATTCGAACAACCGGATTCTTTAATTAATCTTACGGCTTCAATACCTGCTACAACCCCGGCCATACCGTCGAATTGTCCGGCATTTAATACCGTATCAATATGCGAACCCGTCCATACCGGCGATGATTTATCGTGAGAACCCTTTAGCTTCCCAAAAATATTGCCTATTGCATCCTCTCTTACAACAAGCCCTATCTCATTCATCCTAAATTTTATATACTTTCTTGCCTCAATCTCCTCATCAGTAAATACAAGTCTCGTAATGCCTGCACCGGGAGTTTGGTTGAAATTACTTAATGCTTCTATATCCCGACGTATATTATCAGCTAAAGCATTTTTTAAATTAATCATGTTTTACCTCCGGCATTAAAATTTTAAAAAACTTTAAAACTATTTCGTTTAATATGTTTCCCCTCACCGGGAATTGCAAATAATTCATCTCCTGATACAATAACCTTACCTCCCTTAATTACAACGGATGGTATCCCCTTTACAACAAAGCCTTCAAACGGAGTAAAATCACATACACTGTGTAATTTTGCCGTTGATATCTTCATTTCCTTTTCAGGGTCGATGATTATGATATCAGCATCGCTGCCAATTGATATTGTTCCTTTAGACGGATACAACCCCGCTATCTTTGCAGGATTTGT
>DCDU01000084.1:2090-2511 GCA_002316585.1 Firmicutes bacterium UBA1047
AGTCCACTCCACAAAGCAAGTCTGTGCTCTTTTCCACGCAAGGGTGGTGTGACCACATACTTAGCCGCCTCTTCAACAGACTGATTATATAAATCCTGATCTAATGTCAGGAAGTGGGGACAGGTTTCTCCATAGACAGGATTACCTTTCTTTCTTGCGTTTTCTATTTCCTCCAATGCACCTTTTGCAGAAACATGAACTATAAGGATCGGTGCATTTACCATTTCGGCTAATCTTATAACTCTTCCTGTGGCTTCTTCCTCAGTGACAGGTGGTCTGCTGAGGCAATGATATATGGGTTCGGTCTTTCCTTCTGAAATCATTTTACTTGCCATGTATTCAATTGCCCAGTCATTTTCAGCGTGAACTCCAAGAATACCTCCATTCGAAGAAATAATATCCAAGAGCTTAATTAATTCTT
>DCDU01000020.1:0-1719 GCA_002316585.1 Firmicutes bacterium UBA1047
GACATACCTCTGATTTTGGAAACAAAAGATATGCACAAACCCGCATATGATGAAATATGGTTGATTTATGTTTCGGAGGAAACTCAAAGAAAAAGGCTGACGGACAGGGCATTAAGCGAAAACAAAAACCCGGAAGATGTTTTAAAAATAATAGATAAGCAAATACCTATCGAAGAAAAGGCGCTTATGGCGGATGAAGTTATAAACAATGAGGGCAGCAGGGATGAACTTAAGGAAAAAATCAAGAATCTTCTTGAAATAAAAGGTATAGGATGGTGAGTTATGGCAAGAAGAAAAAGAGTATACAGCAGAAGGCGAAGAATTAATTACAAGCGTATAGTACTTTTAGCTGCGGCAATTATTATTTTAGTGCTGCTAGTATCTAAAATATTTAAGAAAGACAGCTATATTTCTAAGATTGAAGATGTATTAAATTCAAAAATCACCCATATGGCGGGGACAATCAGCACTGTTTCGAAAATTGATGCCTCTGTATATGAAAATAACGGAATCAAGTATACAAACCGGCATGAAGGAATTAAAAAACGTGTGACTTTTGACGGAAACCTGCCCGATGATGCGGACAAGGCTGAGAAGGTTAAAATTCTTCTTGAGAGTCTGCCTAAATCCGAAAAAACTGAAGTTTTAGCTGAACTGCCGGCAAAGGATGACGGCTATTACTGGTTGGAAGCAGATATTGTAACAAAAAATAAGATTTTGCTCTTTAATAAAGAAAATGAATTCAATTTTGACATATACTGTGATAAAGAAGATAACACCGTATATGTTAAAGAAAAATATTTCGATGAATTCAGCAAAAAATATAATAAAACAAAATTCCAAGGCTACAAAGCCACCGATGAATTCATATCCGCCCTCGAAACCATCCTGAATTCCGGGAATTCCGGGGACGGACCTTTGAGTACCGCAGAATGAATTTTTGATAAATGATGTTCAGTCAGCTTTGGATTTAATGGCAGTCGTAAGATATGAAACGGATTGTGACCGTATAATAATTAATAAATCTGTTATATCTGAAGATTTTTTTGACTTAAGCACTAAATTAGCCGGTAATATATTGCAAAAATACATTAATTATCAAATGAAAATAGCTATTATTGGTGATTTCTCCGTTTATAAAAGCAAAAGCTTAAAAGATTTTATCTACGAATGCAATAATGGAAAGGATATATTTTTCCTGCCTGATGAAAATCAGGCAATTGAAAGGTTAAGCTCAGTATAAAGATTAAAAGGTGGCTATGGAGCAAATATGAAATTAATAAAACCTTAATAACGGAGGAATTATAGATTCCGAAGATATACATGACGGAGAAGTTTTTCAAAGATATTGGATTGCAATTTAATTAAAGAACATTATTACTCAAACGGAGAAAACATGAAAAAGTTACTTGAATTTATAAAGAGTGTTTTATCAAAATTCATAGTTTTGTTTATTGTAGCATTCTTAATATTTATCCTTATCAATCTATATGTTAAGTCATCGACAGAAAATCTGATTATTTCCAAAGATGAAGCGTTAAATGTAAATCCGGACTGCATAATAGTTCTTGGTGCAGGTGTGAGAAGCGACGGTTCTCCAAGTCCAATGCTGCAGGATAGATTAATAACGGGAATTGAATTATATGAAGAAGGCGTTTCAGACAGAATATTAATGAGCGGAGACCATACAAAAAAGGGATATGATGAAGTAAATATAAT
>DCDU01000020.1:1809-2159 GCA_002316585.1 Firmicutes bacterium UBA1047
GTAAATATAATGAAAAGTTATGCCATAGACAGAGGAATACCGTCGGAGCATATATTCATGGACCATGCTGGAATATCTACCTATGACAGCATTTACAGAGCAAAGGAAATATTTCAGGCTGATAAAATAGTCATAGTAACACAGGAATATCATATTTACCGAGCCCTTCACATTGCTGAAAAATTAGGAGTAGAAGCCTATGGTGTTCCTGCGGATGTCAGAGTTTATGCGGGACAGGAGCTAAGAGAATTAAGAGAAAAAGCAGCAAGAGTGAAAGACTTCTTTAAGGCCTTCTTTAAGCCAAGCTCCAAAATAGGAGGAGAGGCGATACCTGTCAGCGGCAATGGCGA
>DCDU01000020.1:2259-3476 GCA_002316585.1 Firmicutes bacterium UBA1047
ATACCTGTCAGCGGCAATGGCGACGTAACCAATGATTAATATAAGCTATTTCTTTATCTTATATAATCCCTGTTAAGTGAAAAATATGAATATGAAAGTTGAGTCAGCTGCTGTTCGACATATTATTAACGGCAGCTGATCTTTTTATTGCTGTCATAAATATAATAAATGGAAATTATACAAGTTTGTGTTATAATTATCTATAGAATAAGAGATTCGATTTAAAACTATTTCATTTATAAAAAAAGAATATTTGAGGAAGGAGACCAGCCATGAATAATTTAGTTTTGTATTATTCAAGAACAAGCAATACAGAAACTGTTGCAAAGGAAATCTCAAAATCAATAAATGGCGAACTTAAAAAAATTGAATTGAAAAAGGAAATAAGTTTTATGCGGGCTGCCTTTACAGCAGCATTGGGATTAAAGGCTAAAATTAAATCAATGAACTTCAATGTGAAAGATTACGACAATATATTTATCGGTACTCCGGTATGGGCGGGAAAAACTTCATCTCCAATCAATACATTTCTTAATGAAGCAAATTTAGAAGGAAAAAATGTATTTGTTTTCATCACTCAAGCGGATAACAAAACTCCGAACTCCGTATACGACTCAATTGAAAAACGTGTCAGTGCTAAAGGCGGCAAGGTAATAGACAATTTTTTCATTCAAACTGATATGAAAAAGCCATTAACGTCTATACAGGCAGAAGGGCCGGTACGGGATTGGATTAATAAGAATTTCGGTGACAGATCTTAATTCAATGGAGGTTATGATGAATGAAGTTATAAAATTATTAAAATCACACACATCAATAAGAAAATTTAATGAAATAAAAATAACAGATGAGCAAATAGAAAATATTATTGAATCAGCTATGCAAGGTGCAACCGCAGGAAATATGATGGCTTACAGCATTATTAAAATAAGGTCGAGAGACACACTTTCCAAGCTTGCAAAGAGCTGTGACAATCAGCCGTTTATAGAAGATGCGGATTTAGCATTATTGTTTATTGCAGATAACTATAAATGGCATAAATATTATAAGCAAAGAAATATTTCTGAAGCATTCCATGATTACAGCGGACCTTCCATAAGTGATTTCATGCTGGGAATTGAAGATGGAATGATTGCGGCTCAAAATGCGGTAATAGCAGCAGAAAGCTTAGGAATCGGAACCTGCTACATTGGAGATATAATGGAAAACTATGAATA
>DCDU01000020.1:3584-3827 GCA_002316585.1 Firmicutes bacterium UBA1047
AATGGAAAACTATGAATATCACAGGAAGCTTTTTAATCTTCCTAAATACACAATGCCCATAGCTTTAGTTGTAATGGGAAACTATGATTATAAGCCTAAAACAAGAGAAAGATTTGATAAATCACATGTAGTATTTGATGAGATTTATCCGACCATATCTGAAGAATTCATAAATAATATGTTTTCAAAAAAAGAAATAAATGATAATGATTTTGCTGTTAAATTTTATAAAAGAAAAATGGA
>DCDU01000020.1:3968-4177 GCA_002316585.1 Firmicutes bacterium UBA1047
TTTTATAAAAGAAAAATGGATGCTCCTTTTTTCAAAGAAATGATAAGAAGCATAAAGCTGTATATAAGCGAATGGATGGATTAATTTATGCCTGCAGAGCATAATAATTGCAATAACAAAAATTAATACCTATAGATTTAATGCTGAGTATTATTTTTATAAAAGAAAGGAGAGCCAATGGAAATCAAGAAAGTAGAAGTTGAAAAATA
>DCDU01000188.1:0-2495 GCA_002316585.1 Firmicutes bacterium UBA1047
GGTATATCGATAGATGTGTTCCTTATGCTTGAGTCATATACCTTAACTCCTATACTTTCAAGAAAATCTCTTTTTTCCCTTGTTCTGAAATAAGGATTAACTATATCCAAGTCCGCGATGCTTACATTTTCATAGATTTCCTTCATTTTTACAGCATAATTTACCGCAAACTCCGTTTTACCGCTGCCATAGTGACCAATAATAATAACCAATCTTTTGTCATGCATAAATATCCCTCCCTTCAAGAATATTTATCTTTCGTTGTTATACATATGTTTTAGATTCCTCAATACCGTTTAAAACCCTTAATCCACCTTGAGCAAGAGCCAAGAGTTCGTCTTCGCCCGGATAAGTTATTACTTCGGCTATAAATTTAACTTTATCTTCTATCATTTGAACAAAGCTGTTATCGTAAGCGATTCCGCCCGTAATTAATATTGCATCTACATTTCCGTCAAGGACTACAGCATATTCACCTATTGTTTTTGCAACCTGATATGCCATTGCGGAGTAAATAAGCTTTGCTTTTTCATCGCCTGATTTAGCCCTTTCACTTACTTCTTTTGCACTGTTAGTACCCAAATAAGCACTTATTCCGCCTTTGCCTACTACCATTTTATTCATTTCATCTTCGGAATACTTGCCGCTAAAGCACATTTTAATTAATTGTGCAATAGGAAGGGAACCTGATCTTTCGGGAGAAAAAGGTCCTTCTCCGTTAAGCGCATTGTTCACATCTATTGCTTTACCTTTTTTATGGGCTCCAACAGATATTCCGCCACCTAAATGAGCAACAATAAAATTCATTTCCTCGTATTTTTTACCGAACTTTTCTTTTGCCGCCCTTCTTGCAACCGCCTTTTGATTTAATGCATGCCATATGCATATTCTTTCAAAATAAGGATGTCCGGATATTCTTGCAACATCTTCAATTTCATCAACTACTATGGGATCCACTATAAACGACGGAATATTCAATTCATCCGCAATGGAACGCGATATAATTGCACCTAAATTGGAAGCATGTTCCCCCTTTACATTTGTTTTTAAGTCTTCAATCAACTTATCATTCACCTTATAGGTTCCGCCTTCAATAGGTTTTAACAAGCCTCCCCTTCCTACAACCGCATCCAATTCATTTAAAGATATATTATTTTCCGATAATTGCGAAATAATTATTTCCTTTCTGAACTCAAACTGGTCTGCAACATTGCTGTATGGCTGAAGCTCTTCGTTTGTATGTCTGATTGTTTTTTCATAAATCATGGTTTCATCTGAATAAACAGCTATCTTTGTTGATGTTGAACCGGGGTTAATAATTAATTGCTTCATACTAATCTCCTTTTTGAACAAATTACTGCCAATGCAATTGAATTTAGTTTTGTTTCATCCGAATCGGCTCTTGATGTAAGTACGACCGGGTTTCTTGCGCCTAAAATAATTCCCGCATTTTTTGAATTTGAGAAATATGTCAATGCTTTATACATTACATTTCCGGCTTCGATATTGGGCATTAATAAAATATCGGCATCTCCCGCAACCTCTCCCTTAACGCCCTTAAGGGCTGCTGCTTCTTTTGAAACGGCATTGTCAAGGCCAAAAGGTCCTTCAACGATACAGCCTTTAATTTCGCCGTTCTTATACATGTTCACAAGAGCCTGTGCATCTAAGGTGGCTTGCATTTTATCCGATACTTTCTCCTTTGCACAAACAACCGCAACCTTTGGCTTTTCTATGCTTAAGGAATGGCACAAAGTTAAAGTGTTTTCTATTATTTGTTTCTTTTCCGAAGCATCAGGTGCAATATTCATTGCCGCATCGGTTATAACTAACAATTTATGGTATTTTTCCAATTCAAAAACCGCTGCATGACTTAAAATATTACCTGTTCTAAGACCTATTTCCTTATCAAGGACAGCCTTAAGAACAATAGAAGTATCTATTAATCCTTTCATTACAATATCGGCTTTGCCGCTGCTTACTAAAGCTACCGCCGTCCTTGCTGCTTCTTTCCCATCTTTTTCGTCAATAATCTGAATATTGTCAAGATTAAAATTTATTTCTTTGGATATTTCTATAATTTTTTCTTTATCACCAACCAAAATAGGAATGCATATATTTTCCCTAACTGCTGATTGTATAGACTTTAGCACATCGTCATCCTGTGCGGCCGCAACAGCTATTTTTTTTGGTTCGGTGTTTTTTGCCAACCGTAATAATTTGTCAAAGCTATTCATAATCTCACCTCGAAATATATAATGCAAGTTTTGTGCCAAATTTATAAAAAAAATCAGCCGTTGAAATTTCAACGATCGATTCATATGTTTAATTCATTTTTATTCTTTTGCAATACTCTGCATGCAAAACATTGCAATTATATTTGTTTTGCAATACTTTGCACGCTAAGAAATACCATACTTTTCCATTTTATAATATAAGGATCTTAAGGATATACCCAACACCTTAGCCGTATGGGTTTTATTCTTATTGGATTT